>JABHTA010000114.1 GCA_018669945.1 Flavobacteriales bacterium | reverse complement strand
TGATATCGCATTTAATGGAGAGTACTTTTTTAGCTCAAGAGAAGCTTTGAGGCTAGGTGACCCTGATGGATATGACCTAATGAATGGGCAATTTCTACCCGCATATTTAGATTATGAAGTAAGTTTATATAGTGACTTTAATGGCCAATTCCGGATGGAATACGACACTGCCTCACGATATACAACTAAATCTCAATACCTATCAGATATAAGGTTAACTGGCAACAATAATACTAGCATAAAACAAAACGGTTATAACAATTACCTGATAGGAAATTCTGGAGATAACAAAGTACACTATACTGGGAGCTGGGAAAATTACAGCATCACTTTAGGTAATCCTGCAGTGATTATTGACCTAATTGAAGACAGAGACGGAACGGACACATTAGAAAGTATTGAATTTTTGGTGTTTGCTGACACAACAATTAGCAACTAAAAAGGGTTTAGCTGCGCTAAACCCTTTTTCATATTTTCTATTAAATTAACTATTGCCCTCCCAAAATTAAAGGTAATCCATCTTTACCACTGCCAATAACAATCGTTTTAGCATTAGGCGATTTAGCTAGTTCTAGTGTTGCTTCTATTCCTTTTTCTTTAAGAATTTTGTCAGTTAAACTCTCGCTCAAAATCTTGTTTGCTGCAGCCTTTCCTTCCGCATCAATTCTTTGTCTTTCTGCTTCTTTTGTAGCTTTTTCGATTTTAAACTTATATTCCAACGACTCCTGTTCTTGCTTCAATTTAGTTTCAATTGCGTTCTTAATTGTAGGAGGTAGTGTAACATCTTTAACCAAAACTTCATTCAACTGAACATATTGCTCAACTAATATTTTACTGGTCTCTTCTTCAATTTCCGTTTGAATAATATCTCTTTTTGTTGAGTATATTTCCTCAGGAGTATAGCGCCCGATCACGCTTTTTGTAGCTGCACCAATGGCAGGCTTAACAACTCGTAAAGAATATTCAGTCCCTTTTTCTTGGTGAAGCAACCCTAGCTGACTATACTTTGGTTCAAACCATAAGGTAACATCCAATGTGATCTCCAAACCGTTTGATGACAATACCGACATCTTTTCAGAAGCTGCCTGCTGTCTAACTTCGTAAATGTACATTTTATTCCATGGAGCCATTAAATGAAATCCTTCCCCATAAGTCTGTTCTATGTCAACACCACCATCAAATGTCCTAAATAATACTCCGGCTTCTCCAGAGTCAATAGTTACTGTCATTTTTGAACCGAAAAGCAGAAAGAAAACTACCACTACCCCTCCTATAATTAAAGGTCTTAGTTTTTTGATATCTATTGGTTGTTGTTGATCATATTGTGCCATAATAATTTAGTTTTTAGTTTTTAGTGATTAGTCGATTATCATGCCATCAATACTATTATTCACAATCGTGACTAGTTGTCAGAATAATTAATTCTAGTTACTGCCAAACACTACAAATTTGGCAATTTTACTTTTTTAGATTCTCCAAGCGTTGCAGCAAAGTGGGATGCGAATACCCCAAAAACACATTTAACGGATGTGGCGTTAAATTACTTAAATTATCTATAGAAAGCTTTTTTAATGCCGACTCAAGCGCTTCAGCTTTATAAGTTGTCTTGGCAAAATCATCTGCTTCGTATTCATTTTTTCTAGAGAGAATATTCATGCCTATTCCAAGAACCATTGAGATAGGGCTGTACAACATTCCGAACACCAAAATACCAATATGAAAACTCGTTTGTTCTATCCCTAAGGCTATTGAAAGCTCTTTATTGCCAAGCAATAGTGACATAATATAAAAGGTAATTCCTGTTTGGAATACTGACAATACAATACTTACTTGAGTATGTTTCTTCTTATAGTGACCTACCTCATGTGCAAGAATCGCCACAAGCTCTTCTTTAGTTTGATTCTCTATTAACGTATCATATAAAACGATACTCTTTTTGCTCCCTAAACCACTAAAGTAGGCGTTAGCCTTTGTAGATCGTTTTGACCCATCAATTACAAAGATATTTTTCAAATCAAAATTTTGAGTATTGGCGTATTTCTCTATCTCATCCCGAAGTTCTCCATCTGGCAGAGGGGTCAACTTATTAAATATTGGTACAATAAACGAGGTATAAAACATCGCCATAAATATGGAGAACCCACTGACGACTATCCATGTGTATACCCAAAAGTTATCGCCAAGCGTATCGTAAAACCATACAATTAAAGATAATAACCCACCCCCTATTAATGCGCCCAACAAAGCTCCTTTAACCATGTCCAGCAAATAAGTTTTCAATGTAGTTTTGTTAAACCCAAATTTCTCTTCAATTACAAATGTGGAATACCATCCAAATGGTGCATTGATAATTGATGACGCTAAAGTGAGGCTTCCGAAAAACAAAATTGCCATATAAATAGAATTATCAGTATAGCTTCTTACCAATTTATCTGCGTAAGCAAATCCCTCAAAAAATAGCATTGATAGCATTACAATAAAGCTAAATGTCCCTGCTAGTAATCCAAATTTAGAGTTTGCCTTGTCATACTCCTGAGCCTTTTTGTATTTCTCTTCGTTGTAAATTCCCTTAAGCAATTCGGGCAATGTTGGCGACCATCGCGAATTGTCAAGGTAATCAAGTAATCTTGATAACAAATAATCGAAAATTAATATACCAACTATAACCGTAAATATTGTTTGAGCCATAATGCAAATTTAACGAAAGCATGTAATAAGTTTTGTGATTATTAATCAATATTGTTGTTAAATTTGAGGCAAATGGACTGGAAATCATCAATAGCCGGCTTTAAAGCATATTTACAATTGGAGCGCTCGTTATCTGCTAATTCTGTTGACGCGTACCTAAATGACGTAAACAAACTCATTTCATACCTTGAAATTTCCAGCCTAAATTTATCTCCTGAAAAAATTGAGCTAAGCCACCTGCAAGGGTTAATGCAATGGATTACGGAATTAGGAATGAACCCAACTTCACAATCTCGAATTATTTCTGGAATTAAAGCGTTTTACAGATATCTACTGCTTGAAGATGAGATAATATCAGACCCTACCGAACTTCTAGAAGCTCCGCGAACTGGTCGTAAACTTCCAGAATTTCTGACAACTGACGAAATCAATGATTTGATTGGAGCTATTGATTTGAGCACTCCAGAAGGTGAGCGAAACAGAGCGATGCTTGAAACATTATATAGCTGTGGTTTACGTGTTTCAGAACTTATTGGCATACACATCTCTAACATCTATGAAAATGATGGCTTCATTAAAATTATCGGCAAGGGAGACAAAGAACGTCTTGTACCGATTGCTCAGTCAGCTTTAAAGTACATCAACATATATCATAGAGAAATCAGAAGCCATTTAGACATCAAAAAAGGGCATGAAGACTGCCTTTTTCTCAATCGAAGAGGCGCTCAACTTAGTCGTGTAATGATTTTTACTATTATTAAAAATTTAGCTGCTGCTGCTGGAATTAAAAAAAACATTAGCCCACATACATTTCGTCATTCATTTGCTACCCACTTAATCGAGGGAGGAGCTGATTTGCGAGCTGTGCAAGAAATGCTGGGGCATGAGTCGATAACAACAACTGAAATATATACGCACTTAGATCGCGATTATTTGCGAGAAGCAATTATTCAATTTCATCCACGATCATAAAACATTACTTTAGCAAAATGCAGTTTCGTTTATTTTTCATTTTTCTATTTTGTTTTCATTTATCCTTTTGTGCTAATCAAGTTGTTAATCTCCAAGGAAAAGAGAATGGATTTAAATCCGTTGCTGAATTCGCTAGTGTTTATATTGATAATGACAATACTATTACAATTCAAAATATTTTAGATAACCAATTTGAATTTGAATCATTAAACTCACCGAGCCCTAATTTCGATTTTACAACTTCAAGTTATTGGATTAAGTTTTCTTTAAAGAATTCTTCTGACCGTGAAAAATTCTTCATTGAAACAGCAAGACCTTTAACAAATATTGCTGACCTATACTTTTTCAACTCTGTAGGAGAAATTCAAGTACTAAAAAACGGAGATGAATCCCCATTTGCTTTACGCGAGATAAAACATCGAAAAATTATTTTCCCAATTGAATTGGCTAAAACTCAAGTAACTGATTTTTATTTACACCTTAAATGTGACGGTGAAGTGCTAATCGTTCCGATTAAGGTATGGACCCCAGAAGCTTTTGAAAATCAAGATTACAAAGAGCAATTCATTATGGGATCTTATTATGGAATGTTAATTTTTGTAATTATCATTTACTTTTTCTTTTATGTTGCTTTAAAAGAAAAATCATTTCTTTACTATGTTATTTACGTCATTAGTTTATTCGTCTTTCAATTTGCAATAGACGGTTACGGTTTCCAATACTTGTTCCCAAATGCGATTTGGTTCGCGAACCACTCAGTGCTTTTTTTCGCGGGCATAACGGTTATATTTGTAGTTAAATATGCACAAGAATTTTTGCAATTAAATACATGGACACCAATACTGAATAGAACATTTAATGTTTTTATTTGGGCTACCGCTAGTCTAACTATTCTTTCTCTAATTGATGGCCCCACATATAAATATTGCTTCCCCTTAATTAACATAACTAGTCTTATTTCTACACTTACAATACTAGGCACAATTCTTTGGGCTATAAAACAAAATCGTAAAGTCAGCAAGCTATTTTTAACTGCATTCATTTTTTTAATTGTAGGTGCGGTAATTTTTATTCTTGGTAATTTCAACCTAATTGAGCCAAGTTTTTTTACTGTGCAAGGAATAAAGCTAGGCTCTGCATTGGAAGTGGTTTTCTTGTCTCTTACTATGGCTAATAAATTTAGTGAAATTCAGCAAGAGAAAGAAAAAGCACAAGCAGATTTATTAATTCAAATGGACCAAGCAAATGAAAAACTAGAAGCTCAAGTTATAGAAAGAACAGCTGAAATTAACGAACAAAAAGATATCTTAGCAGAACAACATGATGAAATAATTGACAGCATTAATTACGCTAAAGGTATTCAAGATTCCATATTGCCTGAAGATGCTAAAATAAAAGAGCACCTGCCAAATTCATTTGTACTATTTCGCCCCAAAGACATTGTAAGTGGGGACTTTTATTGGATGGATTTCAAAGATGATACAACTTATTTCACCGCTGCAGATTGCACAGGGCATGGCGTTCCTGGTGGGTTCGTTAGCATGGTTGGCGCGAACGGACTAAACAGGTGCGTTAATGAATATGATTTAAAAAAACCTTCAGATATATTAGATCGCTTAACTTTACTCGTTCAAGACGCTTTTAAAGACAGGAAAGACGGGATGGATATGTCTATTTGTGCTTATCAAGAAAAGTCTAAAATATTACAATGGGCGGGTGCTCATAACCCTATGTTTATTGTATCTAGAAGTGAACCTAAAGTTTCTGAAGGAACAGAGTTTAAATCTCTTGAGCTAGATGGAAACGAATTCGCTTTACATGATTTCAAACCCAACAAACAGCCAGTTGCGAATTATGATTATAGCATCTCTTTCTCTAACCATGAAATAAAAATGAACACAGGCGATAGGATATACTTACTAACTGATGGTTTTCCAGATCAATTTGGGGGTTCTAAAGGCAAAAAGTTCATGACTAAAAACCTAAAAAAATTGCTACTTGAAAATCATTCGAAACCATTTAACCAAATGCATGACATATTAAATACTACAATTGAAAATTGGATGAAAGAAGCTGATGCAGAGCAAATTGATGATATCTGTATTTTTGGTGTTGAAATATGATGTGAAATATATTAAGGTATTCGATTTAAATTCTTTCCGTAATGAACTTTTATCATTTTTTTCACCCTAATTATTAATGAAACATCATTTAGTAACCTAATTACAGACTGAGGTATAAACCATAAACAAAAAGCGATTGCGGTTACTTTAGCAAAAAGTAGTTTTATAAAAGAAGGGAAAACAACTAAAACAACATAGAAAATTCGTTAATTTGGCTTTAAACAAAAAAAGATTTATAACGACTAACTTTGTTAAGATTGAATCGTTATAATCTCTAATCAACATGATGATTGATTTCAAACATAAGCAGCACATTCATTCTGAAAATGGTGTAACATATAATTTATTAAATTATCATGGGGTACAATTATCAGAAGCCATGATTTTTGGTATTGGGTCTGGTTTGTTTATGGGGTTCTTCCCCTTCTTAAAACAAAACGGTATTCCGATTGCTACTTTTAGAACTGCCCCTGGTATGATTTTTCAAAGAGCAACTAAGCGACTTGGAATAAAGATAAAAAAAGCAAAATACAGAAATCCCAAACGTGGAATGTATGCTTTAGACAAAGCACTTAACCAAGGAATAGCCGTTGGGCTCCAAGTTGGTCTTTATCATTTAACATATTTTCCTCAGGCGCTTCGTTTTCACTTTAACATGCACAATATTGTTGTTTATGGAAAGAAAAATGGAATGTATCAAATTAGTGATCCTATTTTAGAAAATACAACCGAATTATCGTACGATGAATTAGTTGCAGTGAGATATGCTAAGGGGCCCTTTGCCCCAAATGGCAAAATGTATTATCCAACTAGTGTGCCTAGCCAACTAGATTTAAAACCTGCCATAAAAAAAGGGATTTCCAGAACGTGTAAAGACATGTTAGATATTCCTGTACCCTTTTTTGGCCATACTGGATACAGATTTATCGCGAAACGAATGAAAAATTGGCCTACCAAATTTGGAGAAAAAACAGCTTCTAGGTGGCTTGAGCAATTCATAAGGATGATGGAGGAAATTGGAACAGGTGGGGCTGGATTTCGATTTATCTATTCTGCTTTTTTGCAAGAGGCTGCTGATGAATTGAACCAACCATGGCTGAAAGATATTTCTACTGAAATGGAAGCTAATGGAGAGCTACTTAAAGAATTTGCTTTGCATTCTAATAATATATGCAAAAACAGAGCGACACAAGATATTAGTTATGATCAACTAGCCGACCTACTTATTAAGGTTGCAGACAATGAAAAAGATATTTTTACTAAGCTTAAAAAGCTTAGAAAATAATTGATCTTTAATTTATTATATGCCACAACTATAGGATTTAAAACTAGTTATAACAATAGAAATAGATAACCCCTACCTACTCAACAAAACCCTCTCGCTAATGTTATTAACTCTAACGAAATAGATTCCGTTATTGCAGTATTAAAGCCTTTGTTTGGACAATATTAGGACTCGTATCAAACACTTGAATATAATAAGTGCTACAGAACCTAATGTACTCAAAGGGATAGAGAATACAGGAATGTTGGTTGAATTCTTAAATACGAACTAATTACAATGTTTTTTAATCAAACCATAAATATCAATATCACCTAGTTCGCCTGCTTTAGACCAATCTAAACAAGCACCATTAGTATCTCCTAAATCATATTTACAACGACCTCTGTCTCGGTAAACATAGGCATAATTAGGTTTAAGCACAATGGCTTTGTTATAATTCTGTATTGCCCCTAAAAAGTCACCATAAACAAGTTTAGTATTACCTGTATTAATATAAGCATCAGCAAAATTAGGATTAAGTTCGGTAGCCTTGTTATAATCTTGCATTGCTCCTCTGGTATCGCCTAAACCTCGTTTAGAGTTGCCTCCATTATTATAAGCATCAGCATATTCAGAATCAAGTTCAATTGCCTTGTTATAATCTTGTATTGCCCCATGGTAATCGCCTAAATTACCTTTAGCAATACCTCTTTTATTATAAGCAGCAACATACATAGAATCAAGTTCAATTGCCTTGTTATAATCTTGTATTGACCCAATATAGTCGCCCAGCAATTCTTTTTGTTCTGCACTTTTCACATAACCAAAAGCAGAAAATTCAATGGCATTAACGGGAGATAAATCGCAATGTTTTTTAATTAAGTCGTAGGCTTCAGTCTTACCCAATTCACCGGCCATTGATAAATCCAAGCAGGCACTATTTTTGTCTCCCAAACCCAATTTTAAAAGACCCCTAGAATAATAAGCACTGGAATTCTTCGGATTAAGTTCAATGGATTTATCCCAATCTTTTATTGCTCCTAGGTTGTCTCCTATTTCAGCTTTGTCGTATGCGCTCTTAAAATATCCCTCTGCAGTTTGTCCAATTACATTATACAAGAATAGGACGATAAATGTAATAAGAAGATATAGTCTTTTCATTGCTCAAAATTTGTATCAAAAATACAAAACTGAACTTTAAAAAGCTTATTCTACTTCACAATTCTTTTAGCTTGATTATCGATCTAAAAATTATTTGATTCGTTCCTCGATTAATTTTGATTACTATCTGGGTTATTTTTTTGCAGAAAGGCAAGGAATGAAATTTAACAATTGATTTTCTTAAGGTAAACTTGGAGGCAAATTATGGGAAAAGAAAAAACGGCTGCAGCTAAAAAAGCTACAACCGTTTTATTTTTAAAGGGTGGAAGACCGGATTTGAACCGGCGACCTCCTGAACCACAATCAGGCGTTCTAACCAGCTGAACTACAACCACCGTTTAACAAGGTGCAAATCTATTTATTTTTTTAAAATGTTTTAACATTTTATGCGTTATTGCTTCGATATTTTCAATACTCCTTATATTCGAGGCTTCATAAGCAATAAGTGACTCTAAAAACTTTAAAAAAAGAATTTCAGCTTTCGGTTTACAATTCAAAGTTTGTAAAACAAACAGGGATTTTATTTGGTTCTCAAATTGCCGTTTTACTTTTTGGGGTATTAATAAAGATTCTGCAAACAAGATCTCTGAGCCCAGAGGAATACGGTACTTATGCATTTTTCGGAAGCCTTATTTCTTTCCTTGTTATTTTTTATCGATTTGGATTTTTTACCTCGATAAAAGTCTTACTGGCTAATACCATAGACACCGTTAGAAGTAGAGAACTTATAGGAACAGGACTCATAATTGCCTTGTTAATTGGGATTTCTTTCAGCCTAACTATTATTGGTCTAAGCTTTTTTGTAGACAGTTTATTCAATGTAGAAATCGGTAAAATTCTATTAATAATAAGCCCTTTATGTTTTGTTCTGCCTTTTAAAATGTTTGTTAGAGAAGTTGGTATTGGAGCAAATCAGGTAAAACCTGTTGCCATTTTCGATGTTATAGCTTCTAGTCTTTTTCTGACTATTATCTCCCTATTTTATTTCTTCGGTGAGCTAACCATTTTATCTCTTATCATATACAATTTATTAAGTTTTATTACTGCATTAGTGCTTGCAACGGTTCAGCTCAAACCTATCTTCAATAACATTGGCTTATATACAAAAGAAATAATACAAAAGAACAGGGAGTATGGCTGGCACTATTATACTGGTGCGATTGCAAACCAAACTACGTTCAAACTTGATGAGCTGTTTATTACATATTTTGTTAACGTTTCACAACTAGGGTTCTACACGCTGGCCAATATGATTTGTTCTCCTATGTCGATAATGAGCGGTGCCATAAGCAAAAGCATGTTCAAGAAAATGGCAAGTCTAGAAAAAATACCAAGAAAACTATTTATCTATAATTCTTTTTGGCTTGTAGTATGTGTTCTTGGGCTTTACCTTATAGGAGAATACATTGTTTCTTTCCTGTTTGGAGCAGAATATGGAGAAGTAGCATTGCTGATTATTCCCTTATCTATTGCTCATTTTTTTCAAGGTTTAAGTGCTCCCTTCGCATTTTTATCTGCAAAATCTATGGGTAAAGAAATACGAAATGTAGCTTTTGCAGAAGGAGCAGTAAACGTAATTGGGAATATCATTTTAGTACCTTTACATGGGGTATATGGTGCTATTATAGCATCAATTTTAGCTCGATTTGTTCACTATATTTGTTTAGCCTATTACTATCGTAATTATACAAAAAGCTAATTGGAAGACATAAACAACCATACCTATACAGTAAAGATTGACCAAATTTATTCACCTGAAGGAAAAAGCTACCATAGAGTTAAATATATTCCTAAAATCGAGAAAATTAAGTCGTATCTTGCTCTAAAACCTACCAACAAATTGCTTGATATTGGTGTTGGTTATGGTAGTTTTTTAAACCTTATTGAAGAAACGTTAGATATTGAAACATATGGATTAGATCCGTATAGTGAGTCTATTGAGATTACAAGAAGATATACTAAAGCGGATATTCGTAATGGAAGAATAGAAGATAGCGTATGGCCGTTCGATTTTAAATTCGAAATTATTACGTGCTTCGACGTTATTGAACACCTAGAAAATCCTTCCGTCTTTTTTAAGCATGTTAAACAATATATAAGCCCAGATGGAATCATTATTGCTACTACACCTTTAAGGCTATTGCCTTACAAATTGCGTTCTATTCCTTTATTAGGGCTTAAAGATACAAACCCAACACATATTAATGTTCATCCGCCGAGCTATTGGAATCATCTTGCCCATGAACACGGATATGAAATTATTGAAAGTTGGAGGGGAGAGCATCTTACACATGTAAAATTACTACCTGGAATTATTAGAAGAGTTTGTAGCATATTTGGACTCGATCACCGAAAGGTGCCAATAATAAATACTTTTGAACAGGCGTATAATATGATACTAAAACCTATTTCGAATGACTAAAGTTTGCATGCTAGCTGTGCAGCATTGTGCTAAAGATGATCGAATCTTCTATAAAGAAGCGTTATCACTAAAAAAACACGGTTTCGATGTTTACTATTTACATGGTGCTGAGCCGGATGGAAGCATTGTAGATTTAGGAGGAAACATTCTAAATCCCAATGGAGAAAAAGAAATTGATATCGATGGGATAAAAATTATTGGAATTCCACATGCAAAAGGGCTGATTCAAAAAACATTAAACAAAATGAATCAAAGTAACTTTTACAAGGGGATAATTAAGGTAGGTATTGAGCTTAATGCAGATGTATATCATGCCCATGAGCCGCAATCACTATATATTGCTCAGAAAATTGAAGAAAATATTACGACTAAGGTAATTTATGATGCTCATGAGCCATGGATAAATGCACATAAGAAAGATGCATTATTAAGAACTATTCTATTACCAAAATTAAAATACCTCATATCTGCCAACCAGATTACCCGCGGAGATCTTGTATTTCACAATCACCAAATAAAAAGTGAAGTAGTTTATAACTGCTCATCACCAGATGTATTCTTTCCAGAGTTTAATCAAGAAAAATTAAAAACACCAGTTATTGTTCACGAAGGAAGCATGAAATTTGACCGTGGCTTAAAGGAAATTATCGAAGTAATAAAGTGCTTAAAACCTAAGCATCCAGCAATTAAGTTCAAAATAGTCGGTGAAACGTATAATGAAGAGCGCGCTTACTTAGCGAGTAAAATAAAAGAGTATGCTTTGGAAGACAACATTATCGAAACAGGTTGGCTCACCTACGAAAATGTTGGAGACGAGCTAAAAAACTGCAGCATCGGTTTGATAACCAATACAAGTATCGAGAGGAATACACTTGCAGGGCCAGCGAATAAATTTTTCAATTATTTAACTTACGGCATCGCTTGCGTTGCAGTTGATTTACCCGAAACTACCGCCCTATTGCGCAACACAAAATCGGGTATAACGATACAGGAAAGGACAATTGAAAAACTAAGCGAAGCAATTGATACATTGTTAGCTGATAAGGATAGGTTATCAAACTATTGTGAAAAAGCATACGAGGCCTATCAACAATACAACTGGAAAAACGAAGAACAAAAACTCATCTCTTTCTATAAACATGTGGTTCTCAATGAAAAGGGAGTTCAATTCTACTAATTTTATTTCCTTCGCATAATTTCCCTGTCTTTATTTGTCAAATTTGAACAAAATTAGTTCTGATAACTAATTAGAATCAAGTAAAAAAATGACACTTATCGCTCAAAATCAATAATTAGCTCCAATAATCATTTATTTATTGTTGTAAACTGATTCAGTTTTTTGTACTTTTGCCTGGCTTTAAATTTTAATTGAAATTACTAATTGTTAACTAAACTATTGAATATGAAAAAAACTTTACTTTTTGGACTTTCATTGGGACTTGGACTTTCGTCTTTCGCTCAATCAACAGTTCAAGGCACTAAAATGGCAAAAGTAGACCCTGCAAAGGATCAAGCTAAAGTGTTTAACAAAAAAATTATTATGGGTTACGAGACCAATGCTGATGCAAAACCAGCAAGTGAACGTCCTTCAAACCCAATTGATGGTTCTTCGTTTCAAAGAGCATCTACAGAAATTGTTCTAGGTGAAACTACTTATGACCTTCAAACAAATGCTGCAATGCAAGATCGTATTCACAACCATGGTGGTGGAAACCTCTCTGCAGTTTGGACATATAGTACATCAGGAGACCTAGGCGCCGCTGACCGTGGTACTGGTTACACTAATTTTAACACTACCACAACTGCGCCAACACAACCAACAGCAAGAATAGAGGATGCTAAAACAGGTTGGCCTAACATAGATATGGTTAATGGTAAAGAAATTTCTATGGCTCATAATATTCCAAATAGCAGCCTTACTATGATCCAAAATGGTGGACCTGGTTCTTCAAGCTGGGGGCAGACTGATTTAAACACCGGAGATCAGGTTTGGAACAGAATGGGAACTAATGGAGGTTCTATTATACACCACGTTTCTCTAAGAGCACCTAGTGGTCTTGGTGGAGGAATTTTTGGCGGTGTTGATGGCGCTATGCTATACTACCGTTCTCAAGATGGTGGATTAACTTGGGATATTTCTGAACAATTTATTCCTGGTTTAGATGCTTCTAATTACTCTTCTATGGGTGGTGATAGCTACACGCTTCAAGTAAGAGATAGTATTGTTGCCGTAGCATATTGGGGAGACATGGTTCCTACAATTTTGGCTAAATCGACCGACAATGGTGATACTTGGGAATGGACTTCTATGGTTAATCATGGTTTTGAGTACGATGCTGGTTCGAGTAACACCGACCAAGCGTTAGGTCCAATTGGAATTTCTGATGCTGACGGTGACGGCATTGCTGACACATTAGATGCTACTGATGGAGCTGGAGCAATGATTATCGATGAAAACGGAATGGTTCACGTAACTTATGGTAACATGAGATATATAGATGATACTCCAGGGGATGACTCTTGGTCTTATTTCCCTGGAACTAACGGTCTTATGTACTGGAACGAAGGTATGGGCGAGAACGCTGCTGTTCTTATTATGGCAGCATTAGATTTAGATGGTGACCAACAAATAGGTGGTGTATCATTTGCATCAGGTTCATGGACTGGTGGTGAATACTTCACTTCTCTTTCGGGTATTCCGCATATGTCTCTTGGTGATGATGGTGATATTTATGTTGCTGCTTCTGTTTATATGGAAAACATCGATCAAGGTCTACAAAATTACCGACACGTATATATTACTAAAACCAGCGACAAAGGATGTTCATGGACCCAACAAGTTGATGTAACACCGCAAACAAGCGCAGGTGGTCTTGGTGAGTGCGTATTTGCTTCTCTTGCTGCTACCGATACCGAAGTGCACTTAGTTTATCAAAGAGATTTTGAACCAGGACTTGCTGTTCGTGGTGATGAAGATCCTTTTGGAAACAATGAAATTGTTTATGTAAACATTCCTGTTGCTGATATAGATGCTGAGCCACTTGCACTCTGCTACACTTTTTTAGACGAGCCTGAGTACACAGCAATGTGCCCTGGAGATTCTGTATGGATATCCACTTCTTGTGGTATTTCTTACACTTGGTCTAACGGTGAAACTACTGACATGGTTGAAGAAACTATTGGCGTTCATACTGTTTCAATAACTAACGCTTGTTCTGTAACTGATGTGCACGTTATTACTTTAACTGATGCTACAGGTACTGTTGCACCTGATTTTGAATTAGACGCTACTGATTATATCATTTGTAATGGAGATTCAACTTGGTTGTCAGCTACTTATGTTTCTGATGCAACTTACCAATGGTCTAATGGCACAACAGGACAAACAATTGGTATAGATACAGCTGCAATATATATGGTTACCGTTTCTAACTGTGGAGGTATTAGTTCTGATAGTATTACTATTGAGCTTCCTGCTTTACCTGTTGCACTAATTACTGGAGCTAGTGACTTCTGTTCAGGCGACACCGTTTCTTTAACAGCTGGATCTGAGCCAGGAGCACTATACATTTGGGAAGGTTCTGATACAACTCAAGTATTTGATATTGATACTGCTGGGACTTATGAAATGGTAGTTCAAAACTGTTCGGGATCTGATACAACTGATTATACAATCGATTTTACTCCTGCTCCAACTGCTACATTTACAGTTTCTGATAACGACTTCTGTGAAGGAACATCAGCGGCTAACTTAGTTGCTTTCGGTGGCGTAACTTACCTCTGGTCTGATGGGTCAACTGGTCAAGCAACTTCAGTTTCTACTGTTGGTGCAACTGAAATGAATGTTACTGCAAGTAATGCTTGTGGAGATATGGCTTCTGCAACTGCAGTTACCATAACTATCTTCGCTAACCCAGCCACACCAACACTTACTCCGTCAACTTCTGGTGGTAATTTAGTGTTTACATCTGATGCTGCTGATAATGCATGGTACATTGCTGGTTCTTTAGTTCAAGCTACAGGTGATAGCTACTCATCTAACTGGAACAATTTTACCCCAGGTGCCGAAGTAACAGCTGTTGCAGTTGATGGTAATGGATGCATGTCTGCAGCTTCTGCTGGTGTAATTGCTGTAGCCGTCGGTATTGATGATGAAGCTGCTGCTTCTGCTGTCAACCTATATCCTAATCCAAACAATGGTATCTTTACTATTGAAGGTAATGGCAACTATAGCGTTACTATTCGCAACATGTTAGGCCAAACTATTTACACTGGAATGATGAATTCTTCTACTATGAGCTTCGATCTTTCTAACGTAAATAAAGGTGTTTACTTTGTAAATATTTCTAACGATTCATTTGAAACTACTGAAAAAGTAGTTATCAAATAACTTTAGAATATATTCATATAGAAAGGCTCTCCATTTGGAGAGCCTTTTTTTTGCCTTGTTTTTTTG
>JABHTA010000046.1 GCA_018669945.1 Flavobacteriales bacterium | reverse complement strand
CCCGCCATATGGCAGTGGTATACTTGCTAGGAAGCTTAAAGATCGCTCATATTCGCCCGAAATAATAGATCTAAATAATCAACTATTTCGCATGGTACATGAAGATCCAGAGAATTTTAAGTACAAGGTTTGGCAAGAAATACTGGCTAAAAAGATAGAAGAGTTTCAGCCATCTATGATCGCAATAACTATGATGTTCACGATTGCTCATCAATCTATGGCTGGAATTGTACGATATCTAAAAACCATATATTCAAGCATCCCCATTATAGTTGGTGGTGTTTACATCTCAAATGATCTTGAAAAGATACTCCGATCCTGTCCAGAAATTGATTTTGGCATGTTTAACGAAAGAGATGTCTCTTTTCCTGATTTTCTTGACGTGATCAATGGACGTTTATCAACTGAGCATATATCTCAGATTGGATTTTTAGATCAGAAAGAATTTATTTCCACAAAAGAACGAGCCACTCCAAATATCGCGGAACAGATGACGCGGCCTGATTATCTGGATCTACCTATTGGCAATTATTCGGATTATGGTGCCGTTGGAGCATATAATTTTTTAAGAGGTGAACGAAAAGCCAGCACTGTTTTGACCAACCGAGGGTGTCGTGCCAGATGTACTTTTTGTTCGGTAAGAGAATTTAATGGTCTATCAGTAAGGAGTAGAAACACCGAAGAAGTTGTAGACGAGATTCAATTTTTATATGAAACTTACGGTATTACTCATATAATGTGGCTCGACGATGATTTATTCTATAATGAAAAGCGTGCTATTGAGCTATTTAATGGTATTGTAAATACGTGGGTTGAGAATTACGTGGGATGCAACGAACGGTATCATTGCAGCAGCTATTAAACCAGAAATATTGGCCGCTGCGGCAGAATCTGGTTGCATTGGGATGAATCTTGGCCTTGAATCAGGAAATCCTGAAATCTTGAGGGAAATTCGAAAGCCTGGTACCGTAGATAATTTTCGAAGAGCGAAAAACCTACTAGATGAATATCCTCAAATTTTCGTAAAGGGTTTTCTTATCATTGGGTTTCCAGAAGAAACGATTGCTCAAATGGCGGATACAGTGAGTCTTTCATCGGAATTGGCATTTCATTGGTATCCACTTCAAATACTAACTCCGTTACCCAACACTGATATAACTGATAGTATGCTAGAACAAGGATTGATCTCGGAGGAGGAGATAACACCGGGATTTCTTGGTGAAGCGGCAGGTTCTAAAAGCAAGGGCGGTGGATCTCTTCGACGAAGAGAACAGGAAGAAGAAAAAAAAGCCAGACATTTTGAAAACTTCTTTGAGACAAGAAGTGATAATGACTGCCTGAATGCAGAAGAACTCCGCGATATGTGGTTCATTGTCGATTATAAAGTCAATTATGAAAAGTTACTTAATATTAACAACCCTATAAAAGTAAGAAATATTTCTTTGATGTTAAAACAAATTACGGATGAATATACCCAAAACAATAGTCTTGGGAATTTGTTTATGGCAGTTTTAGAACAGAAATTAGGCAACCATAATAAGAGTCAGCGTCGATTGGATTTAGCCGAAAAATATCTTAGCACCTCGGCTTACTGGCAAAAACGGTATGATGTTTTGAACATAAATGAAGTGATTAGTCAGGTAAAGTCTCGTTCCTTTGTTGATTCTGAGTTACCTTAATTGATGTAGAACAAAAATTACTTACCAGAAGAAAACCTTTAAGATTATTTTAGTTTACGAGAACGCAATCTACCAACCCAGCATAACCAATGTAAACTTGCTCGCTGTACATTCAATAAGCAGAGAGTGGTATTTCACAACTTTACTCAGTTTGATTACTTATGTTGAAAAATCATCAAAAAATTTGAGTATTAATATACAAAACACAACGGCTGTAATTGCTATCAATAAAAATCTTGATCTTTTAACTAAATTGAAAGAGTGGGCAGAATTAAACAAAATAACACCCGATAAATTTAAGCAAAATAATAAAAAATAAAAAATCATCTCAAAATGAATAAAATAATTATCTCTATAATAATAATTTTCACCAGCATGGTAATTTATTTTTCATATAATTCTAAGATTTCAT
>JABHTA010000106.1 GCA_018669945.1 Flavobacteriales bacterium | reverse complement strand
GGCTATTGCGGGAGCCATAGCGTTGAAATGGAATAAGGTTATTGTCGGTCTTACGGCTCAAATTAGTGTGCCTCCCTTAATTCCTTTTGTTCTTATTTTTAGTAAAATGACCGGTGAAATTTGTTTCGGAACCTTTGTTAGTTTTTCTGAAACGCTAAGCGGAGCGCATAATTTGGCAACAAATTTTAACGAAAATGGATATGATGCTTTTTCAGGGTTTTTACTAGAATATTTAGTTGGATCGATAGTGCTAGCTGTCTCTTTGGGCTTGACTTCTAGTGCCATTACTTTTTTGTTACTCTCCCTGTTTAGAAGGGAGAAAAAAGCAGCTGTTAATGGGTAATTTCTTTGTAGGAATATATAATCTAATTGCTTCAAATAGGTTACTCTATCTTTCATTAATCGTTGTTTTATTATTAGGTGCAGGTGTGCTTGTTTCTCGACTAACTCTCGAAGAAGACATAGAGCGAATGATGCCGACAGACGACAAGGTATCTGAACTTAACAAGATTCTAAAGAGTGCAAAATTCATGGATAAAATGGTGTTTACAGCATCATTAAGTGATAGTACAACAACTGATCCTGACTTGTTGATAGAATATGTAAATCAGCTAGTCGATAGTTTGAATGCTAAGTATTACCCAGAATACATAGACACGATTACTTATCGCTTTGATGATAATATCATTCAGAAGGTATACGGAACATTTTATGATAACCTTCCATTTTTCCTGACAGAGTCTGATTACGCGTCTTTGGATACAATGACAACTCCAAAATCCTTGGCAAAAACGATGGAGAATAATTATAAGACGTTAGTCTCTCCAGTTAGTATGATTTTAAAGAAATTTATTATAAAAGATCCTGTAGGAGTTGCCGGCCTTGCAATGAAAAAAATGGAAGAACTTCGACTTGATGATAATTACAAGTTGAGAGACGGCTACGTGATTACTAAAGACGATAAACACATTTTGTTTTTTATGACCTCTGCTAATCCGAATAATGAAACTTCTAAAAACTCGATGCTACTTGAAGGGATCGATAATATAATTATAGAAACTTCAATTGCGTTTGACCACAAAATAGCTGGAGAATATTTTGGTGCGATGGCAGTTGCGGTTGGTAACGCTAGGAGGATAGAAGCAGACATTAAACTTACCGTAGCTATCGCAACGTTGATACTATTGTTTTTTATTAGTTTATTTTATCGCAAGCCTACCATTTTCGCATTTATTCTGATGCCAGTGTTTTTCGGGGGAACTTTTGGTTTGGCAGCTTTATATATTGTGAAGTCGAATGTCTCTACCATTGCACTTGCAGTTGGTTCCGTTTTATTAGGTATAACGATAGATTTTGCATTGCATACAATCACTCATTTTAAAACTGTATCTGATCCAAGAAAGGTCTTAAAAGATATCTCTACACCGATTCTAATGAGCTGCTTAACAACTGCTTCAGCATTTTTATGTTTATACATGGTTCGTGCCGAAGCGCTAAATGAACTAGGCTTATTTGCCGCAGTTAGTGTGTTTGTTGCGGCTATGTTTTGCATCATTATTTTACCGCATTTACTAAAGTTTAAGAAAAAGATATCACCAACGATAGGAGAGGAGATATCTGGAAATTTCTTGGAACGGTTTGCTGCTCTGCCATTTGAGAAGAACATGGTATTGCTTGCTTTTGTTGGTGTAATAACCATTGGAGGTTTCTTCTGTTATAAAAATGTGGGTTTCGAAAGCGACATGATGAAGATGAATTACATGTCGGATGAGTTGGCTCTTGCAGAGAAAAACCTGAATAATATCAATAGCTATACTCTGAAATCGGTGTTTGTCGTTTCATCTGCAGCCACTTTAGATGAGGCTTTGCAAAAAAATGAGAAATCGGTTCAAGGTATTCGTGAGCTGCAAAAACAAGGTCTAGTTAAAAATTATGCAGCGGTGAGTAATTTGATGCTTTCAGACTCCCTTCAACGTGTGAAAATTGACATTTGGAATAGTTATTGGACTGCAGAAAAGAAGGAGTTGGTTAGGTCGACATTGTTGACGGAAGGGGCTAAGTATAAGTTTAAAGAAAAAGCGTTTAAACAATTCTATATGCTTCTAGAAAAGGACTTTCGGGCAGTTAATTTGTCTGCGTTTTCAGAATTGAGAGACAATTTCTTGACAGAATATATTTCAGAAGATGAAGGCATCTCTACAGTAACAACTCGATTAAAAGTAGAAAGAAAAGATGTTGGCAGAGTATACGCAGCTTTAGAAAATATTGAAGATGTTACGGTAGTAGACAAACAATACATTACCGAGAAGTTTATTTCGATACTGGCAGAGGACTTTTCCAAGTTGGTTAAGGTATCCTTAGTCATTGTTTTTTTAATTCTTCTAATAGCTTATGGTCGGATAGAATTGGCCCTTATCACATTCATTCCGATGGCGTTAAGTTGGTTTTGGACGTTAGGTTTAATGGGCGCGCTGGATATAAAATTCAACATTTTTAATATTATTATCTCGACCTTTATATTTGGCTTAGGTATTGATTATAGTATATTCATTACTAGAGGGTTAACACAAGAATATAAAACCGGAGCAAAACACCTTGCTTCATATAAAACGTCAATTTTACTTTCTGCGTTCACAACTATAGTAGGAATAGGAGTGTTGATATTAGCTGAACATCCTGCGTTAAAATCTATCGCAACTTTATCAATTATTGGAATTATATCCGTTGTTTTTGTTTCGTTTACTGTACAACCCTTATTGTTCAGATTCATGATAAGTAGCCGCAGAGAAAAAGGGAATACACCTATGCTTCTGCCAAACTTAATTGGTTCTGTTGCTATATTTATTGTGTTTATTGGTGGTGCGTTTATTATGACTTTAATGGGGGTCATTTTCTTGATTCCACCTGTGCAGAAGAATAAAAGAAGAAAGTTATTCTACCATTACATCATTATGTTTTTTGCGAAACTGGTGATTAAAATCCCATTAAACGTGAAAAAGGTTGTTATTAATGAATCGAACGAAGACTTTTCAAAACCTTGTATCATTATTGCAAATCATCAATCTCATATTGATATTCCGTTAATCTTAATGATGCATCCAAAACTCATTATTTTGGTAAACGATTGGGTTTACAGTAATCCGTATTACGGTGCAATCGTTCGTATGGCTGATTTTTATCCAGTATCTGGTGGGTTCGATGCAGGCTTGAATCGATTGAAAGATAAAGTTGCAGACGGTTACTCAGTTTTAGTTTTTCCTGAAGGAACTCGCCAGGCGGATTGCAAAATACAGAGATATCATAAAGGTGCATTTTTGTTGGCTCAAGAACTAAAATTGGATATCGTTCCTATTTTGTTGCACGGAGTTGGTCACGTAATGAAAAAGGGAGATAACTTCGTTAAAGGAGGTAAAATGACGGTTAAAATATTGCCTAGAATTCCATTTGGCGACACCTCCTATGGTCAAACAGGAAGGAGAAAGGCCAAGGAAATAGGTCAATATTGCCGTGATGAATTTTACAAGCTGAGGAAAGAGGTGGAAGTGCCATCATATTTCGCCCGTGAAATAGTAAAGAACTATATATACAAGCATCCAGCGTTTCCTTGGTATGTACAAATTAAATTAGCATTCGAAGATAATTATGAATATTTTGATTCAATCATTCCTAAAAAAGGAACAATAGTAGATATTGGTTGCGGTATTGGTTATTTCCCATTTATGCTCCAATACCTATCAGAAGATAGAGAAATTCTAGGAATTGATTATGATGAAGAGAAAATAGAAATTGCGCATAATTGTGCCGCTAGAGGACCTAATGTAGAATTTCTTGCTGGTGATGCCACAACAATTGATTTACCCCGCGCAGATACTTTTGTTTTGCTAGATATTCTTCATTATCTACCAAAAGAAAAACAAGGGATAGTTTTGAATCGTGTTTTCGGGAAATTAAATGACGGAGGAATCGTTATCGTTAGAGATGCAGATTCAAGTTTACAAAAACGTACGAAGGGCACAAAACGCACTGAATTTTTCTCCACTAAAATTCTCAAATACAATAAAACGGAACATGATTTGGAATTTGTCTCTAGAGATTTTATTATTGAGGTATCGAAGCAAAACAACATGGAAGTAGAAATTGTTGACCAAACCAAACGAACTTCGAATGTTATTTATTTAATAAAAAGACCGAAGAACTTTGGCTAATCAGGTAGAAGCATCTAGTAGCACTAAGAATGTGGTGATAATTGGCAGCGGAATGGGCGGTATGGCGTGTGCTATTATTTTAGCTAAAGCTGGTTATAAAGTTACAGTGCTTGAAAAAAATCGTCAGTTTGGTGGAAATCTCCAAATATTTGTTCGAGATAAGGTGGTTTTCGATACGGGAGTGCATTATGTAGGTGGGCTTAGTAAAGGGCAAAACCTCTACAAGTGTTTTAAGTATTTTGAGATAATGGACGCCCTCAAACTTATGAAATGTGATGAAGACGCTTATGACTATGTCAGCTTTGCGGATGATCCAAACTTATACCCACACGCTCAAGGTTATGACAACTTTGTAACACAATTACTAAAGTTTTTCCCAAAAGAAGAAAAAGGGCTGAGAATGTACGTGGACAAATTGCAAGACGTTTGCAAGGAGTTTCCATTATATCAGCTGAGAAAAGATAAGACGAATACAATAATATCCGATTCGTTAGAGATTGATGTTCAGGCATTTATTGCGTCTTGTACAGAAGACATAAAGTTGAGAAGTGTACTAGCTGGTACTAACACTTTGTACGGTGGATTGCCAGATGAAACTCCGTTATATGTGCATGCATTAATTCTTAATTCTTATATTGAAGGAGCTTACAAGTTTGTGGATGGAGGTTCGCAAATTGAACGATTGTTGGTTAAAACCATAAAAAAGTATGGTGGCCAAGTTCTCAAATACAAAGATGTAAAACGAATTGTTTGTAACGATTCTGGTAAAGCAGAATATGTTGAAACAGCAGAAGGGGAACAGTATAAAGCGGATATTTTTATCTCAAATGCAGATATAAATAAAACTATCGAAATGGTTGAAAATAGTAAAATTCGAAAAGCATACTCTAATAGAATAAAAAACTTAAAAACAACCGTATCAGCGTTCATCGTAAATGTAGTTCTCGAAGAAGGTAAAGTACCATACAGAAACTATAACCATTATCATCATGTAAATCAAGAAGCTTGGGAGGTTGCTTTTACTACCATGGATACTTGGCCCACTGGTTACGCTATATTTTGTCCACCTAGTTCTAAATCACCAGAATATGCAGATTGCGTAACGCTTTTGGCTTATATGAATTACGATGACGTAAAAGAATGGCAAGATACTTTTCATACAATACCGCACAACGTCAACAATCGTTCTGAAGGGTACCACAAATTTAAAGAGAAGTGCGCTAAAAAACTCTTGGAATTAGCCTCAGCGAGATATCCTGAATTAAAAGAAAATATTGTTTCAATCTATACATCTACACCGTTAAGCTATAGAGATTACATAGGTACCGAGGATGGATCTTTGTATGGCATTTCAAAAGATTATAAAGACCCTACAAAGACGTTTATTACGCCCAGAACTAAAGTTCCAAATTTATTATTGACCGGGCAAAATATAAATATGCATGGCATTTTAGGTGTTACTATTAGCGCTTTGGTAACGTGCGGCCAGATTATTCCGACAGACGATATTCTTGACCGTATAGAAGAGGCGCAGTAATGCCTATTTACCAATTAACAGAAGATTTAGTCTTTCCTCATCCCGAAAATACAGTTGAAGACGGAATACTAGCAGTTGGAGGAGATTTAAGCCCTGAACGAATAATTCTAGCTTACCAAAATGGTATTTTCCCTTGGTATAATGAAGGAGATCCTATTATTTGGTGGTCGCCAAATCCTAGGTGCGTTTTGTATACAGATAAACTTAGAGTTTCGAAATCGATGCGCACATTGTTTAATCGAAATTCATTTCGAGTAACATTAGATCAAAATTTTCAACAAGTAATGCACGCCTGTAAAGAAATTACTCGTCATGATCAGGCGGGAACTTGGATAAATACAGCTATGCAAAAAGCTTATTTCAAATTATATAAATTAGGATATGCACATTCTGTTGAAGTTTGGAACGATACTGAATTGGCAGGAGGGTTGTATGGGTTATTTATTGGGCGTTGTTTTTTCGGAGAATCGATGTTTGCCAAAGAGTCGAATACTTCAAAATATGGATTTATTGCATTAGTGCAAGCATTAAATAAAGCAGGGGTGGAGCTAGTCGATTGTCAAACTACTACACCACATTTAATAAGTTTAGGTGCTGAAGAAATTGATAGAAATGATTTTCTTGATTATTTGGATAACAATTGTTTTGAAAAAGATACAGAAGACTGCTGGGCAAAAGTAGTTGATGCTTTTAATGAATTAAATATAAATTAGAAAGAAGCTTTTGTTCTAAGGAATTAATTTAGATACGCACGTCTATTTTATCTATCGCGGTATATTATAGGTTACTATAATTTAACAATCCAGCCATGTGTGTCTTGTATTTTGCCTCTCTTAATCTCTTGGAGATATAAACTAACCTGGTTAGAGAATTCTCTAGATTCAATTGAAGGTAGTTCGTAGTCGAAACCTTTATGGTTAAAGAGGCTTATTTGCGCAATAGTTGCTGCGGTACCTGTCCCAAATGCTTCTTTTAGGTTTCCTGATTTAGCAGCCTCAACAACTTCATCAACGCTAACTTTCCTTTCTTCAACATTATACCCCCAATCTCTGGCAAGGATTAACACACTGTCTCTCGTAATTCCATCCAGAATTGAATCCGAGGTTGATGGAGTAATTAATTTGTCTCCAATAACGAAAATAATGTTCATCGTACCAGATTCTTCAATGTATTTATGTTCTTTGGCATCTGTCCATATCAATTGGTGATACCCTTCTTTCTGAGCTAATTTAGCAGGATAAAGAGATGCTGCGTAGTTTCCAGCAGCTTTAGCAAAACCAACACCACCATTAGCGGATCTGGTGTAATGTGTTTCTACTTTCACTTTAACAGGTTCAGTATAGTATCCACCAACAGGTGTAGTGAAAATCATGAATTTGTATTTATCCGATGGTTTTACCCCAATATAACTATCAGTTGAAAACATGAAGGGACGTATGTAAAGAGAGGTGTCTTTTGCTGAAGGAATCCAATCTTTATCAATATCTAATAATTGTTTGAGTCCATCGTAAAATAAATCTTCTGGTATATCGGGCATACACATCCTCTCTGCAGATATGTTAAGTCGTTTAATATTCTCTTTTGGTCTAAAAAGTAAAGTTTCGCCCTCTTCATTTTTATAGGCTTTCATGCCTTCAAATATAGATTGACCATAGTGGATAGCAGAGGTAGCAGGGCTAAGACTAAGGTCGTTGTAGGGTATTATTCGCGCATCACTCCATTCTCCATCAGAAAAATCAGCAACAAACATATGGTCTGAAAAGATTCTGCCAAACTTGTTTAACCCATCTTCTAGCTCACTTATTCTTGAATTAGTGGTTAGGCTAATGTCTATCTTGTTGGCAATTGTCTCCATAATCTATATAGATTTTCATTCGTTCACAAGATAAGAAAAATAAATAACCAAACAAGACATAAAGATGATATATGCTATGATGGTAGCGTTAGATTGCTCATTTCGTTATGGTTGTGAAATATTCTTTCGTATAATTTTTAGACACAGAATTTAATTTGGAATTAAATCTGTTCTACGGTAGTCTTTTTTATCCACCCGGTGTTTCCATCAGAAATGGAAACCTTGTACCAGTCATCTAATGATTCTAGAATCTTGACCTTAATACCCTCGTGCACGACAAAAAGCTTTTTGCTGTTATCTACAGGGGAACTTTTAACTGTTAAAGAAGGGATGAATACAATGGCTTCGGTGCTAGTTTCGAGTATGTTTTTTTGATACTGTCCTGCGAAAAAGAAGAAGATTGTAAGAGTCAAAATACCGATAAATCCATAAAAGCTCGACTTTTTACTTGTCTCAGTTTTTGTCTGCCAAAAGAATCCAAATAAGAAGGCACCCAAGAAGGTTGATGATATAATTAACCAACCCCAAGAGTCTACGGATAATACCTGTGAAGCATTCTTCCACCATAGTGAAAGAAAGAATGGCGGAATACTTTCTAGTTTGTCTGTTATTTGTCGATTTGCAATCGAAAGATTATATTGAATATCAGAATTGCTAGGGTCAATTTTTAACGCTTTTTCGTAATGTAAAATTGCGTTAGGAATCTGTCCAGTTTTGTAATACGAATTGGCAAGATTATAATAAACAGCTGCAGAATAATAGTCAGCAGATAACACATCTTCGTATGCAGTAATTGCGTCATTATAATTTTCTGTTTTGTATGCTTCATTGCCATTCGCAAGAATGCCTGAATAATGTTCTGAAGCAATACTGGATATTGAGAACATTAAAGATAACAATATGATGGGTAAATTTCTCATTTAACTAATTCTTCAATTTTACTAATTACATCTGCCGAATTTGCATAAATTTCTTGTTTAGAAATGTTCGTTACTGGGGCAAATCTTGCCATTTCGCAACTACTTAGTGTCTCAAGAAGCAAGGTTATTATATCTGCATTTACTTTGTTGGCCAGCAAAGATTGTTTGATATTGTCTTTTGATAGCTGTGCGACATCGATGTTTAGTTTATCACTTAAATAGCCATAAATTGCTTTGAAAATCTCTTCATAGAAAAGTTTTTCGTCTCTATTTTGAAGATGCTTTTGTGCAACGGAAAGTCTTTTTATAGCAACCTTATTCGCTTTTCTACCCTTGACAAGTACAGAGTTAGAATTGTATGCAGCTAATTTTTTTTGTATAGAAAGGAATCCAATCAATAGAACAATTGACGTTGCAATTAGTGTGTAAAATAATCCAGACCCGAAAAATAAGTTGCCTCGCTCGGTAACCTTAAGTTCAGTAGTATTAATATATCGGATGTCGTTACCAATTACATTTATTTCAGATTGATTTTTTCTAGAAAATTGAGAAACAGATGCACCGTTTTCATCACCTTTCTCAACATGTATTTTGAAAATTTTTGATTTTTGAGTGATGTACTTTTTCTTGTTTATATCGTAATATGTAAATTCTATAGATGGTATCTCAAAATCACCACCATGCCTGGGTATGATAAGGTATTCGAATTCTTTTTTTCCTGCAACGCCTGAAGAACTTACTGCTGTTCGGTCGTTAACTTTCGCATCATAAACTTCAAAATCTGATGGAAAATTAATTTTTGGCTCACCAATTAATTGCAAATTGCCTGAGCCATTGATTACAATTTTAAGGTTGATAGCTTCATTGGCTGTAATGTTAGTTTTATCTAACGTAGCAGAAAACGAAAATTTGCCAACAGCGCCAGAGAAATCTATAGGTTTTCCAGAAGAGGGAAGAGGAGTCACTACAATTTTTCGAGTCGTACTTTTTACTTGATGCTCAATGTTTTTGTACCTCCCTAATAACCTATCGAAAACACTTCCACCTCGATTGTTATCTTTAATTTGAACAATTAAATCGATAATGAGCTCATCAGCAACTAAATCTCCTGAACGTTGCGGGAATAGAACACTTTTGTGAATTGTAGCAACATTGTAGGTCACTCCGTTTAACACTTCTGTTCCTCTGTTCTTGTTCGGATCTAACTCTACCAATTCAGACCAGAAACCATTAAAAGATGGAACAGCCTTAATGTTGAGGTTCGATAGATTTACATTATAATACAATTTGTAAGTAGCAATGATTTGCTCTCCAACAACTGCATTGTTTTTTGATGTGTAACACTTTAAAAACACATAATTTGATACGTCATTACTATTAGCATTAGTTTCTTTATTTTGACTAGTACTTTTAACGACTTTTATTTCTATGGGTTGAGTTGTGAAAACTTCTTTTCCTGCTATTAGTTTCGCTTCTCCAATAACAAATTTACCTTCTTTATTCGCTGACAAAAGGTAAGTGTATGTAAGGCTGCTCGAGCTTCTTCCGTTGACCCATGATCTGCTAGTAGATTGATTTGGACCAGAATGTACATTGAACTGGTTCATAGCTGGTGGCTCGAATGAATCTGCAGAGCCACTTATTTTGAAGGATACTTGAAAACGATCCCCAATTTTCACCGTATTTTTATTTACTGAAGCAGAGAATTTAACCTGTGCTTTAGCAATGCCAAAAGCTCCGAGGAATAACACAAATAGTATTAAAATAGGTAGGTTAGCTATGTGGTTTGCTTTTCTCATTAATTACGTAAATAGATATATTTCATCTTTTACCAGTCTTTTTCAATTTTCACTTTCTGTCCTTTTTTTGCTTTTAATTCTTTGAGTTTGTCTTGAGTCTTTTGCTCTTGATTTTTTTGCGCATCTAGAAGTCGTTGCGCATCTTCTTTAGATAACTGAGCAGGTTGCTGCTGTTCTTTATTTTCGTCACTATCATCTGTTTTCTTTTCATCTTCATCACCCTTTTCGTCTTTATCTTTATCTTCGTCACCCTTATCTTTATTGTCTTTTTCTTCCTTATCTTTTTTATCTTCATTTTCTTTATCCTCACCATCTTCCTTTTGATCTTGCTCTTCTTCCTGTTTTTTCATTTGCTGAGCATAGGCCATATTATACCTTGCAGCCGAATTATTAGGATTGCTTCTCAACGCATTTTTATACGCCTCAATGCTTTCATCTAATTTCTGATTTTGAAGTAATGAGTTACCTTGGTTGTGATACGCCCATGATTTTGTATTGGCATCTTTAGCGTCTTCTGCTATTGATTCAAATTGAGCGGCAGCTTCTTCGTATTTCTCTTGGCGGAAGTATGAATCGCCAAGGTTAAAAGCACCTTCATAGCTTTCCGCATCTTGAGAAAGGGCTTTGCTATATGCATTCTCAGCCTTATCGAATTCGCCATCATTATACAGATGATTCCCGCTTCTGATATGCTCTTCCACTTGCGCTATAAGAGATAATGGAGCTATAAACAATATGATATATGCAAATTTTCTCATGAAGTTTTAAAGAGTTTTTCAGTAGTAAATACTTTACTTTTTCTAGAGGAAATTATTTGTTCGATAAATAAGATAAGAATTGAAAACCCAATGAAATATTGAAATCTATCTTCATAATCAGTATAAATTTTTGATTCAAATTCTACCTTTTCCATTTTGTTGATTTCATCTAATATTTGGTCTAATCCCCCTTGTGCGTTCGAAGCGTGTACATATATTCCTTTTCCATTCATGGCAATTTCCTGAAGCATTACTTCATTCAATTTAGTCATTATGGTATTGCCCTCTTTATCTTTTCTATATCCGTTTTGTTGTTTCCCGCGATATATCGGAATGGGAGCTCCTTGCGGTGAACCAACACCAATGGTGTGAACAGCAACTTCAAGTTCAGCTGCTGAATTTGCAGCTTCCATTGCATCGTCTTCATGGTTTTCCCCATCAGAAATAACTATAATAGATTTGTTGGTAGTAGACTCCATATCAAACGATTCTATGGCTAAATCAATAGCGGCACCAATCGCAGTACCTTGTGTAGGTATTATGCCTGTATTTATGGTAGATAAAAATAGTTTCGCAGCAGCATAATCAGTCGTGATTGGCAGTTGAACGTATGCTTGACCCCCAAAGACAATTAACCCCAACCGATCAGATTTTAAATTATCAATAAATTGATGGATAGCCCGCTTAGAACGTTCTAGTCTGTTGGGAGATAGGTCTTCCGCTAGCATGCTATTAGAGAGATCCAGCGCAACTATAATATCAATACCCTCTCGCTTAACTTCTTGCATTTTTGATCCAATTTGAGGGTTGGATAAACCAACGATTAATGAGGCGAAAGCCATAGACCATAAAACTATTTTAAGTTTATTTCTAGAATATGAGCGTAGCGGAATTAATTGTTGCGTGAGATGAGAATCTACCAAATTTTTCAGTGCCTTTTTTTTCCATTTTACCATAATGAGGTATAACAACCAGCAAAGAGGCAGAAGAAGTAAAAGCCACAATTGTTCTATGTTTTCAAATCTATACAATGCTCTTAAACCATGTGTTTCTTAGAATGAATTCTGCAATGAGAAAAAGTAATGCTATAAAAACCCAGGGCTTAAATTCTTCACTTTTTTTACGAAACTCTGTAACGTTAATCTTTGATTTTTCAAGTTTGTCGATTTGTTGATATACTTCTTTTAATTTCTGTTTGTCGGTCGCTCTAAAGTATCTTCCATCCGTCATTTCTGCAATTTCTATTAAGGTATTTTCATCAATATTTACGTCTATAGCCTGCATTTGAATTTGTCCAAATTGATTTCTCATAGGGAACGGAGCTTTGCCATTTGTTCCCACGCCAATAGTATATACCCTAACACCAAAAGTTTTGGCAATTTCTGCAGCTGTTAACGGTGGAATTGTTCCAGCTGTGTTAACTCCATCAGTTAATAGAATTACCACTTTGCTTTTTGCATCACTATCTTTTAATCGGTTTACTGCATTCGCTAAACCAAGCCCAATGGCTGTTCCATCTTCAATCATGCCGTTTTGAATATCACCAAAAAGGTTTTTCAAAACCGCATGGTCTGTGGTTAATGGGCATTGTGTGAAGCTTTCTCCCGCATATACCACTAGTCCAATTCTGTCGTTTGGCCTATCTTCAATAAATTCTAGAGCAACCTCTTTAGATGCTTCAAGTCTATCTGGTTTGAAATCTTGCGCAAGCATACTTCCTGAAATGTCGATAGACATAATTATATCAATTCCTTCAGTGCTTATATCTTGCCAGCTAGCCGAAGATTGGGGACGAGCAAATGCAACAATTAACGAACCCAATGCCAAAAGTCTAAAAATAACTAATGAATGCCTAAGCGTAGTTTTACTTTCAGTTTTTAATCCCGAAAAATAAGATAATGTAGATAGTTTAACCGTTGGAGTGCTTTTTTTTAATCTATAAATGTACCAGGCTGTTATTATGGGCAAAACTAGAAGCAGCCAAAGTAAATATTTGTATGCAAACTCAATATCAGCCATTTTGTTTTGGTTCTTTTAGAATGGTTGATTTAACAAACGCAACAGCATCTTTTAGACATTGCTCATTTTCATTAGGTAGTGGGTTCGCTTTAGCGAATTTTACAAAGTCTGAAAGTGTAAGTATTTGTTTTAGCTTTTCTTTTTGTTCTTCACCAATAGAAAGCGATTGAACGGCACTCATTATTTCTGGTGTCGTGCTTTCCAGCGCAATAATATTGAATCGAAGTTCTAAATATTCGCGAATAATCTCAGAAACAGAGCTGTGGTATAGTTTAACTTTATTATGTTGCCAAAGCTTTTGATGATCTATATCTTTAAGCTTTTTAAGGGCAATTTTATGTGCAGGAATTTTAGGCTTTTTTGATTTAACGATAATTTGCGCTTTCGGTTTTCTATAAATTAACCAAAGGATTACTGCGGTTAGAATCGCAACAATAGCAAAGCTTCCGCCAATCCAGTATTTGTAACGTTTTATCCAGCTAAGCAAGCTAAAAGGAACTTGGTAAGGTTCCTTTATGTCGTAGATGCCTTTACTTGTGTCAACCGGAACGGAGACCACCTGAATGAGCAACGGGTCTGTTTCGACAATTGTATCATTGAAATGGAATTGAATAGGAGGAACGGGAAAGTACCCTGTATCGAATGCAGTAATTAAAATGTTTTGTCTAATTATTTTAGTGGTAATGTTGTTGTTATCGTAGGATGTGTCAATTCGACTTTTGTTTACAATTTCCAAATTTCCAATTGAATCTGAAAATGACGGCCAGTACAAAGTATCTTGAGCGGGGAAAGAAGCCATTAAGTGAAGAACCAATTGCTGCCCAATTAATATTTTATTGGAATCTAGAGTTGCGGAGATGGTTCTCTGAGAGAACAAATTGTTGACACTAAGCAGTGTGAAAGTAAATAGTATAAAATACAATTTTCTCATTACCTTCTACTCCCTCGTTTTGTAAACAACTCTTTAAGTGGCTTAATGTAAGGCTTGTTTGTGATAATTTCTGTTGCGTCAACACCCGCCTTTTGAAAAATATTTTTGAGCAAATGCTCTTGTTTTAGCGCTATAGTCTTGTAATGATTTCTAGTCTTTGGATTTGAAGTATCGATCCATTTGGTCGCTCCAGATTCTGAATCTAGGAAAGGGACAATACCAATATTAGGAATTTGTTTTTCAGTTTCGTCATAAATCTGAAGAGCTACTAGATCATGTTTTTTATTGGCTAACCTTAAGGCTCTTTCGAAATCACCATCAATAAAATCGGAAAGTAAAAATGCCGTACATCTTTTTTTAATAGATGAAGTAAAGTATTCTAAAGCTAATTTTATATCTGTTCCTGATGACGTTGGTTTGAAATCTATTAATTCTCGGATAATTCTAAGAATGTGACTTTTACCTTTTTTAGGAGGAATGAATTTTTCTATCTTATCGCTAAAGAAAATCACTCCAATTTTGTCGTTGTTTTGAATCGCAGCAAATGCTAATACAGCGCATAGTTCCGTAACTACTTCTTGCTTTAGTTGACTTCTAGTTCCAAAATCTTTGGATGCGCTCATATCAACCAACAGCATAACTGTAAGCTCACGTTCTTCTTCAAAAATCTTGACATATGGTTTGTTTAGTCTTGCTGTAACATTCCAATCAATTATCCTTACTGGATCGCCAGGTAAATATTCTCGAACTTCAGAAAAAGCCATCCCTGAGCCTTTAAAGGCAGAGTGATATTCTCCCGAGAAAATCTGGCTAGATAATCCACGAGATTTTATCTCAATTTTTTTGACTTTTTTAAGAAGTTCTTTGGTATCCAATTTTACTGAGTATTAATCGTAACGATTTATGGAACTTCAACTTTGTTTAAGATACTATTGATGATATCGTCCGTGGTAATATTTTCCGCTTCCGCTTCGTAGCTAATACCAATTCTATGGCGCAGTACATCATGACAAATGGCTCTAACATCTTCTGGGATTACGTACCCTCTTCTTTTAATAAATGCATATGCTTTCGCCGCTAGGGCTAGATTGATACTCGCACGCGGTGACCCTCCGAATTCGATTAGGTTTTCGTAATCGGCTAAACCATATTCCTTAGGGTTTCGCGTAGCGAAAACAATATCAATAATATACTTCTCGATTTTCTCGTCCATATATACTTTTCGAACAATGTTTCTTGCTTTTTCGATTGCTGCGGGCTTTAGGATTGAATTTGGTTCAGGAAATCCGTTCGCAGAGATATTTTGTCGAACGATTAGCTTCTCTTCTTCTCGTGTTGGATAATCTAAAACTACCTTTAGCATGAAGCGATCCGATTGTGCTTCAGGAAGCGGGTAAGTTCCTTCTTGTTCAACTGGGTTCTGAGTTGCAAGAACTAAAAATGGTTTAGGCAGAGGAAGCGTCTGATCTCCAATAGTAACTTGTCTTTCTTGCATAGCTTCTAAAAGTGCACTTTGCACTTTAGCAGGGGCTCTGTTGATTTCATCTGCCAGTAAAAAATTTGAAAAAATTGGGCCTTTTTTTACCGTAAACTCATCTTTCGATTGGCTGTAAATCATAGTTCCCGTAACATCGGCAGGAAGTAAATCGGGAGTAAATTGAATTCGGCTAAAATCAACTTTAATGATTTGAGCTAATGTATTTATTGCCAAGGTTTTTGCAAGCCCAGGAACTCCTTCTAATAAAATATGCCCATCAGAAAGCAGTCCAACAAGTAGCCGCTCCGTCATATGTTTTTGACCAACAATGACTTTATTCATTTCAATGTTGATTAAATCAACAAAAGAACTTTCTCTTTTTATTTCTTCGTTTAAAGCTGCAATGTCAATGCTTTTTGAGATGTTTGGTTCAGCTGGTTGAGTAACTTGCTCAGGGGTAGTTTGAGTATCGGACATTCTAATTATGTTTTAGTAAAAAATCAATGCGTGCGAATTTGCAGAAATTCTATCAAAATTGCAAGACCATTTTGGCAGTGTAAACGGTAAAGTATCGCAAAATGCGATGTTTCAAGGGGAGGTGTTTTGTTAAAAATTGTTAAAGCTATTTTACAACTGCAACCTGGCCGATATATTGAACTGAAGTTCGAGCATTAAAATCAGTAGATTCATCGCCTTTAATAATTATTTTCCAAATGTAAACTCCAATAGGAACTTTGCTAGTTCGGTCACCTTTTAAATATGATCCATCCCATGATTCATTAATATCACTTGTTTCGAACAGTAACTCACCCCAGCGATTGGTAATAATAAAGTTGAAATTTTGCTCGTCAATACCAATTCCTTTTATGCCAAATTTATCATTCAATCCATCGCCATTTGGACTAAAAGCAGTTGGTAGATAAAATTTTAATTCACCTTCTATTATGATAGAAATTGTAGTATCATCTTTGCAACCTCTCCATGTCTCTATTTCTAGGTTTACAGGATAATTACCGGCCTCACTAGGATAAAGAACATTTGGTGCATAATTTATGGAGGTTTCTAGAATGTTTATAGAATCTTTATCGAAGAAAGTCCAGTTCCAATTGTTTATGCTTCCTTCAGAATTGTCAGTAAATTGCACCTGAGAATTTAGCGTTGTAGGTGGGTTAGGGTCATTAATAAAGTTAGCATTAGGCAATTCGTAAACACTTATCATAGCGGGCCAAGTATAGGATCCTGAGCAGCCATCGTTAGAAATTGCTGTAAGCTCAACGTCATGATTTCCAGCTTCGGTGAAGGTGAGGAATATAGAAGAACAATTATTCGTGTAAGTAGTTTCGCTATCTACATTCCATATGCAGGTGGTCGAGTTTGGTAAAGAGCCAGATATTGGATAAATTGCAGTTGAAAATGGTTCGCATCCTCCAACAGAATCTGCTGCAAAGAGAGGGGCAGGCGTGGGATTAAATTGGATAGTGACTGTATCAGATTTATTGGAACAACCATCACTCACGGTGACTATATAAGTTGTTGGAATTGGATATGAAATTGGGGTTACATCGATCACAGAACCTGAACCAATAAAGTTATTCCAGGAATAGGTATATGGTCCTCCATTTCCTCCATAACCTAAAGCACCAATAGAAGTAGTTGCTCCTTCACAAATAGTGTTGTTTCCGAATGGTATTACAGTGAGATCTGGATATACATTTACCAAAACAGGAATAACTGGTTCCGAGGTGCAGCCATTTGCGTCTGTCGCGGTGACGCTATAAAATGTCTGTATGGTTGGACATGCTTGTATACTAGGTCCTGAGCCAGCATTCCAAATATAGGTGTATGGAGCTCCGTTTCCTCCAGCTGCAACCGCAGTGATGTCGGTGCACTGACCCACACATACAATTTGAGCAGCTGCAGAAACATCAACGGTTATAACATTGGGTTGAGAAATATTTGAAGTTGTAATTGCTTGACATCCGTTCATGTCAGTAGCTGTAACGACATATTGGCCAGCGCATAGCCCTGTTGCTACTTGCGTATTTTGATTATTTATACTCCATGAATAAGAAAATGTTGCTGAACCACCATTAGAAGATCCTATAGCAGTGGAGGTTCCATCGCAGGTTCCATTGCAAATTTCTGGAGTATTGAGTGTCGACACACTTGGACCCGGAGTGTCGGTTAATGAAACATTGAAAACTGAGTTACACCCTGCAGAATTAAGGGTAATTGTGACCGTGTGCGAACCCGAAGAAAGATTGCTGGCAATCGGACCGATTTCAGCGTTGTCCCACATAAAACCATAATTAGTTAATCCACCAGTAACCGCAGTAATTGATACTATTCCATCTACCTGCCCGCAATTAGATGGAGTGACAACAAAACTAGTTACTGAAATAACCGGAGGTTCTGTAATAGTGTATGAATTTACATTGAAACACCCAAAGGCATCTGTTGTTGTTGCTCCATATACTCCTGCACAAAGATTAGACGAAAATGGATTAGAATCACCCGTGGACCATAGGTAGGTATAAGGTGCAGTACCGCCGGTCGCAGTAAACCAAGCTGTGCCATCGCAAATACTATTACAAGTAGCATTAGTTTGTTGCGGGCTAATGGTTACTCCAGGAGATGCTGTTACAGATATCATGGAGGTAACATAACAACCACCATTATCCGTAATTGTTACTGAATATGTTCCGCCTCCAAGTCCTGTCGCTGTGTGTGTTGTTTGGTTGTTGGCATTAGCATCCCACAAATATGAGTAAGGAGTGTTATTACCGATTATATCAGCGGTAGCTGTTCCATCCGGAGGTAAATTGCATGTTGGGGTGCTTAGAGTATTGACTATTGGAGGGTTACTTAATGTTATTGTAACTTGATTAGTTCCAATACATCCAGCTCCGTCATCGGCTGTAACAGAGTAAACAGTTGTTGTAGTAATTTGAGTAGTTGGATTTTGAATATTAGCATCAGAGATAAATGGGGTTGTAGTCCAAGAATAGGTTGGGGTGACCGAAACTGTTGGACAAATTGCAATTGTTGACAAGACAACTGTTCCAGCTCCCGGTGATCCACCAGCGTAATCTTGAAATAAAATATTTGTACCATTATTGTCAAATATATTGTAAGAACATTCTGTAGGAAATGAACCATCGTTAGCCCAAACAAAATCTAACGTGGCTCCACCATTTACGTTAAAAAGATCAATTTGGGGGCCAGCACCAGCATTAAATCCACTTCCAAGTG
>JABHTA010000170.1 GCA_018669945.1 Flavobacteriales bacterium | reverse complement strand
CCCAGACCAACTGATCAGCGAGTGAATTTTGGATTATTCTTTCAAGACTATATCCGTAACCATCCGAATTATAAAATGCACCTAAACCTACTTTTTGGAAGCGGCTTACCAACGGGGCCTCCTACTTTTGAAAGATACAAAGATACTTTAAGAATCCCTCCATACAGAAGAGTTGATATTGGTTTCTCATTTCAGCTTTTGAGCGAAAAAAGACAACTTAAAACCAATAATCCCTTAAAAGTTTTTAGATCTATCTGGCTAAGTGCAGAAGTGTTTAATTTGCTTCAAATCAACAATACCATAAGCTACTTATGGATTAAAGATGTTACTGGACGTCAATATGCTGTTCCCAATTATTTAACTTCAAGAAGGATCAATGTTAAACTGGTTGCTAAATTTTAGAATTCAGTATTTTCGCAACATATTCAAACTACATGAGAGAAATTATTGAAGAAGCTTGGGAAAATCGTGCGCAGCTTGCAGAGAGTAAAACGCAAGATGCAATTCGTGAGGTTATCGAACATTTAGATAAAGGAAAAGTACGTGTTGCTGAGCGTTCTGGTGACAAGTGGGAAGTAAACGAGTGGGTTAAAAAAGCAGTTGTAATGTATTTTCCTATACAAAAGATGGAAACTATTGAAGTTGGTCCGTTAGAGTTTCATGATAAAATGAAACTGAAATCGAACTATGCAGACTTAGGCGTTCGAGTTGTCCCGCATGCTGTTGCTCGATACGGAGCTTATTTGGCCAAGGGTGTTATTATGATGCCCTCCTATGTAAATATTGGTGCTTATGTAGATTCGGGAACCATGGTAGACACATGGGCAACGGTAGGCTCATGCGCCCAAGTCGGTAAAAACGTACACCTTAGTGGTGGTGTCGGTTTAGGTGGTGTTCTTGAACCCTTGCAGGCTGCTCCTGTAATTGTCGAGGATGGGGTATTTGTTGGATCAAGATGTGTTATTGTTGAAGGAGCTCACATTGGTAAAGAAGCTGTCTTAGGGGCTAATGTTGTTATTACTAAATCCACCAAAATAATTGATGTATCAGGATCGAAACCATGTGAATATAGAGGTTATGTCCCGCCAAGAAAAGTAGTAATTCCTGGCTCTTATTCTAAAGAATTCAATGCAGGTAATTACAGTGTTCCATGTGCTTTAATTATCGGTGAGCGCAAACCAAGTACAGATCTTAAAACCTCTCTTAACGATGCTTTAAGAGAATACGATGTAGCTGTATAGATGAGCCAAAAAACTAAAATAACTGCTATTGTTCCAACATATAATGAGGAACACAATATTGAAGCCGTTCTACAATCAGTAGCTTTTGCTGATGAAATAATGGTTGTCGACTCATATAGTACCGACAAAACTATTGCACTCGCAAAAAAACACACACAATTTATTATCCAACGAGAATACGAGAATTCGGCATCTCAAAAAAACTGGGCTATTCCACAAGCGAATAATGATTGGATTCTTCTTGTAGATGCTGACGAAAGAGTTACACTAGAGCTTCAAAAAGAGATTCTAAACACGTTAAGTACTTCCCCGTCAGAGGTAGGGTTTTGGATGTATCGACAAAATCATTTCATGGGTGAACCTCTGAATAATGGGGCGTTTAAGAAAGATAAAGTCATTCGTTTATTCAGAAAAAGTAAATGTAAATACGAGATTAAAAGTGTTCATTCTGAAATTGTTGCAAACGGAGCTATTGGTAGGTTAAAGAACAAATTAACTCACAATACATACATTACATTTGATTATCATTTAGAAAAAATGAATCGTTATGCGTGGTGGCAAGCAGATGATTTGAATAAGAAAATGGGGGCAATTACGCCGTTTCATTTGTTACTTAAACCTGCTTTTCGATTTTTCAAAGAATACGTTTTACAGAGTGGGTATAAAGATGGAGTTCCTGGATTTACAATGGCTGTAATTGCTTCATATTCAGTTGTTACAAGGTATTTTAAAGTATGGCTACTGAGAAGGAACTTGAAATAGAAGAAGCCTACAAAGCAATCGAAATTCTTAAAGAAGGGGGCGTAATTCTTTACCCAACTGATACGATTTGGGGCCTAGGCTGTGATGCGAATAATGAAAAAGCTGTTCAGAAGATTTTCGATATCAAGCAACGATCAGAGCAAAAAAGTATGATTATTTTAGTTGCCAATGATGCACAACTAAATCGCTGTGTTCATTTTGTGCCTGAAATGGCCTGGGACTTAATCGATGTTACAGATTCTCCTTTAACCATTATTTACTCCGGACCGAAAAATATTGCTCAAAGTGTTCTAGCATTTGATGGCAGTGTTGGAATTAGAATGGTAAAAAAATGTTTTGCAAATGAACTTACCAAAAGGTTTAACAAACCCTTGGTTGCCACCTCCGCAAATATTAGTGATGCAAAAACTCCATTGTCTTTTAACGAAATAGACCCCAAGATAATGAGTGCCGTTGATTATGTGGTAAATTTGCCTTCTGAAATGAATCGAACAGCAAAACCCTCTGCTATTATAAAGGTAAATGAGAGCGGAGATATTAAAATAATCAGAGAATAAATTTTGAATCTTTCCGAACACATTCAAGATCCAATTATTAAAACGATCTCAAAAATCACATCCGAAGCTAACATGGAAGCATACGTAGTCGGAGGTTATACTCGCGACATATTACTCAATCGTGTTAGCAAAGATATTGATATAGTAGTTATAGGAAGTGGAATTCACTTGGCCAAACTTGTTACCAAGAAACTTAACGCACAGCTAAGTATTTTCAAGAACTTTGGGACAGCCCAGGTAAAGACAAGAGATTTAGAAATTGAATTTGTTGGCGCTCGAAAAGAATCTTATGAAAGAGGATCTAGAAAACCCATAATAGAAGATGGCACCTTGCAAGAAGACCAAGAAAGGAGAGATTTTACCATTAACGCAATGTCTATCTCTTTACAAAAAGACAGTTTCGGAGAACTTATCGATCCTTTTAAAGGTCTACAAGATTTAGAAAACAAAATTCTAAAAACACCACTAGACCCGAGCATAACTTATTCCGATGATCCACTCAGGATGATGCGCGCTATCCGGTTTGCTTCACAATTAAATTTCACAATAGAAGAAAAATCGTTAAAGGCTATTACAGCCAACAAGGACCGTATCCAAATTGTATCTCAGGAACGCATTACAGATGAGCTAAACAAAATTGTGCTATCCCCTATTCCTTCAATTGGCTTCAACCTTCTGTACAACACCGAATTATTGCACAATATATTCCCAAAAATGGTTGAATTACAGGGAGTAGAAATCATTAATGGAAAAGAACACAAAGATAACTTTTATCATACTTTAGAAGTTCTCGACAATATCTCGAAAAAATCTGAGGATCTTTGGTTGCGTTGGGCTGCAATATTGCATGACATTGCAAAGCCAGATACAAAAAAATTTAATCAAAAGGTGGGTTGGACATTTCATGGCCACGAAGACCGCGGTGCTAGAATGGTTCCAAAAATCTTTAAACAACTGAAGCTTCCGCTTGACCGCAAAATGAAATATGTGCAGAAACTTGTGCTACTTCACCTGCGTCCAATTGCCCTTGTGAAAGACATTGTTACAGATTCTGGAGTGAGAAGGCTATTATTTGATGCAGGAGAAGATATTGATGATTTATTGACACTTTGCCGAGCAGACATAACCTCTAAAAATAAGTTTAAAGTCAAGAAATACTTTAACAACTTTAATTTAGTTGAAAAAAAAATGAAGGTTCTCGAAGAAAAAGATAGAGTGAGAAACTTTCAGCCGCCTGTATCTGGTGAACTAATAATGAAGACCTTTAATATTAAACCTTGCAGAGCTATTGGAACCATTAAAGATGAAATAAAAGAAGCTATACTAGATGGAAAAATTAATAATAACGAAAAAGAAGCCTTTGAAATGATGCTTAAAATTGGTAAGCGTATTGGGCTATCAAAATCTTAAGTTTATTTTTGCAAAAAAGAAACTATGCTTTATACCTTTAGAATTCTACTCGATTGCGAACAAGATGTTTTCAGAGACATTCAAATACTAGCAAATCAAAACTTTATTGAACTGCACAAAACGATTCAAAATGCCTTTGGTTTCGATAATACTCAAATATCTTCTTTCTATTTAAGTGATGACGATTGGAATAAAGGAGAAGAAATTAGCATGATGGACATGGCCGGAGAGCAAGGAGAAGGTGCCGCCTACTCAATGAACGATGCTTCAATTGAATCTTTGGTCGATACTAACGGACAAAAACTGATTTACGTGTCTGATTTCCTACTAATGTGGTGTTTCTTTGTTGAGTTGGTTAAAATTTCTGAACCAATAAAGGGGCTTGAGTATCCAAACATAGCACTATCTATTGGAGATGCTCCAGAACAGTATTCCAAAGATGGAGACATTGAATTTGAAACCGATGCTGTTAATGGAAAAACTGATGGAGAGCAAGATATTTTTGAGGATTTTAATGATTTTGACGATTATCAGTAATTTTTGAAACACCTAATCGTTATTTCTGGCCCAACAGCTGTTGGTAAAACTTCAGTAAGCGTTGCGCTTGCTAAACATTATAATTGCGAAATTTTATCCGCAGACTCTCGACAATTTTTCAAAGAGCTTAACATTGGCACTGCAAAACCAACTTACCAAGAAATGGATGGTGTTACTCATCATTTTATTGGAAATAGGAGTATTTCCGAAGACTATACTGCTGGCAAATTTGAGTACGATGCATTAAAAGTACTTGACGCTATTTTTAAAAATCATGATGTTGCAATTCTAGTTGGAGGATCGGGTCTTTATATTGATGCGGTCTGCAATGGGCTTGATGATGTGCCGTGTAACAAAAAATTACGAGATGAATTAACTACTACTTTCGAAAATACAGGAATAACCTTTTTACAAAAAGAATTACAAGAAAACGATATTGAGTACTTTAATACAGTTGACAAGAATAACCCTCACCGACTTATTAGAGGGGTTGAGGTATTTCGATTAACAGGAAAACCTTATTCCTCTTTCTTACAAAAAAAGAAGCTAGTTCGATATTTTAAATGTATCAACATGACATTAGAAATGGAAAGGGATTTACTTTATAAACGAATCAATCTTCGGGTAGACAAAATGGTAAATGAAGGACTTGAAGCAGAAGCGAAATCACTCATTGTGTATAAGGGAAAAACTGCACTTAAAACAGTTGGATATCAAGAGTTCTTCGACTATTTTGATAAAAAAACGACAAAAGAGAAAGCTATAGAGCTAATCAAAAGAAATTCTAGAAGATATGCCAAAAGGCAAATTACATGGTTTAAACGCGACAAAAATGCAGTTTGGATAAACTCAACCAACTACTCTCACATTGTTAACCATATCAATAGTTACTTAAATTCAATAAATTAATTATTTCTGCGAAAATAACAACCAACTATCGATACATTTGTGTCGTGAAAAAAATTTGTACTTTCCTTTTTTGCTTGCTCACCTCTGCATTTTCTTATAGTAGTAATAGTACAATAGATTCATTATTAAATATAATGGACCAGCAAAAGGACGATTCTATAAAGGTTCATATATTAATGCAACTATCTGAACAATATTTTTCAATTGGAGAAGAGGCGAAAACAACATTATTTATTGAAGATGCAATTGGATTATCTGAAAATTTATACAATGAGAAGTTCGCTGCTGAGATAAAAGTAGAGGCAGCCGGTTTATACGCTAAAATGGGTAATTCACAAAAGGCGATTAAAGAGTTAGATAAACTTTTAATTTATCACAAAACCGAAAATGATAGCGAAAATCTAGCTCAAACCCATTCTTATATTGCTGCGATTTATGACCTACAAGGCAATCATGCTTTAGCGCTTGAAAATTATTATACCGCTTTAGAAATCAGCGAAAAATTGATTGACAAGAAAAACACAGCTAGGAATTCAGGTAATATTGGTAATATATATCTGTATCAAAAAAAATATTCTGATGCCACAAAGTTCTTCTTTAAATCACTCTCATTAAGCAAAAAAATTGAATTTTTGGAAGGAATGGCAAATTGTTATAATAACCTTGGTGTTGTTCATTATTATCAGGAAAATATGGATAGTGCAATGTTCTATTTCTTTCAATCCGAAATTTTAAAAACAAATCTTAACGACTCAGTTGGTCTTTCATCATTGTACAATAATCTCGGTGAAATTTATTTCCTTAAAGATAATTACGATAAGGCAATGAAATATCAAGAAAAAGCAAAAGCAATTCAGTATAGCGTTAATGATAAAAAGGGACTAGTATATTCTTATATCAATATTGGTGCAATATATGAGAAAAAAGGTTTGTACAATGACGCTATCGATGCGCATCTTCAAGCCATATCTATCGCTAAAAGTTTACAAGCCAACTGGCTTATTATGGAAGCTTATTACTTTATTCACAGCGACTATAAAGGAAAAGGTGATTTTAGTAAAGCATTGCATTATTTCTCCAAATATCACCATTTACGTGATAGTTTAAAAACAAATGAAGATACTGACAAAATTGCACAGCTTTATCTCAAATATGATTCTGGCAAGAAAGATGTCCAAATTCAAGAATTAGAACAACAAAACCAAGAACAACAAGAACGAGCTGAGCGAAAAACAATTATCCAGCTACTTTTTGTCATCCTAACCGTATTTCTTTTATTGATTATAATTTTAATGATTCGGCATATTAAATTAAAAAAAAGAAACAATTTCTTACTACAAAACATGTTGAATCAAAAAGAAGTATTGCTAAAAGAAGTTCACCACAGAGTAAAAAACAATTTTCAACTTATTTCTAGCCTATTGAATTTGCAAGCAGGTAGTATTAAAGATTCCAATATTCAAACCGCACTTTATCAAAATAAAAATAGAATCGACTCCATGGCTCTCGTTCACAAAAGTCTATATGAAAACAATGATTTAGTCAATATTGATGTTCACAAATATGTTCTCCATCTCGTGAACAATGTTAAATCATCTTTTAATCCTGAGAACAAAGAAATTAACGTTACTATTGAAATAGAAAAGATCTTACTTGAATCTAAACAAGCCACTCCACTTGGCTTAATTATTAATGAATTAGTTACAAATGCATATAAATATGCTTTTGTTAATCAAAAAAGTGGAGAGCTAAAAATCTCTATTGTTTATTGTGATGAAAATCATTATTCCCTAAGCGTTAAAGACAATGGATCTGGTTTTCCTAAAGGTTTTTCAGTACAAAATTCAAATACGCTTGGAATTGAATTAGTGCACTTGTTGTCTGAACAGATTGGGGGAAAACTTGAACTAGCAAGCGAAAATGGGGCCATTATAAAAATTATTTTCCCGAGAAACTAACTATTAACTTATATTTACTTATCCTCTCTTAGTTACACCAAACCTTATCAATGAAAAAAGAGCTAACGAAAACCTACGACAAAGACGGTAATTTAATCAGCCCAAAATTATCTGGTGATTTAAAAAATTATCTCATCGATATTGATGGTACAATAACTGAAGACATCCCTAACGAAGAACCTGAAAGAATGTTAACCTGTAAACCATTTGCCGATGCTTTAGAAACATTGAATAATTGGTATAACGAAGGTCACATTATTACGTTTTTTACATCAAGAACCGAGGAACACAGAGAATATACTGAACGCTGGTTGGAAATGCATAAATTCAAGTATCATGCTCTTTTAATGAATAAACCTAGAGGTGGAAACTATCATTGGATTGATAACCATATAGTAAAAGCAACTAGATACAAAGGCAAATTTACCGATCTTACAACCCAACTAAAAGAAGTTGAAGTTTTTGAGGATTAACAAAGAGTTTATACTTTAGTAAAAATTAAACGAACAACCAGGATGAAAATTAATTCAAATTTTTGGAAGCGAGTTATTACATTATGCATGGTATTAAGTCTTATTGCATGTGATTCGGAGCCTACACCTGTGCCAATAGTAGCTGAAATACCAGGTGACGAAATATCTTTTGATGATGAAAACGAAGACATGTATAATTTCGTTATGCCTTCTCCGTTGCAAATTGCTGCCATTTTTAAGAGAGCTGGATTAAAGTACTCGCGTGAAACGACCAACAAAGTTGATAACGTATCAAACTACACCGACAGAGTTACTAAGGCATTGAATTTTGGTGTTTATGCTGCTGACCTTTCTTATTGCGTGCTAAACAAGCAACCGCAAGATGCACTTAAATACATGAAAACAATAAAAATGCTTTCTGATGATTTAGGAATGACCTCAATGTTTGGAGCAACTAATATGTTCTCTAGTTTTGAAAATAACATCAGTAATGATGATTCTTTAATCTACATCTTAGCTACAATTCAGGAAAATTTAGATGAACACTTAGAAAATAATGAAGAGCAATACATGTCTGTAATCTTTTTTGCTGGCGGCTGGACTGAAGGGATGCATATTGGTGCCCAGGTTGCCACAGAAGGTAATCCTTCAATCGCAGCAAGACTTATTGAGCAAATGGTAATTTTAAATAATGTTATCAAAGCATTAAAAACATACCCACACGAAAGTGATTTCTTAAATGAAATAATAACTGATTTAGAAGATATTGACAGTACGTACCGAAACTTTGAATCATTGAAAGATATAGATATGGATGATGTTTCTTTTTCAGACTTAAAAATTTCAGATAAAGAGCTTGGATTGGTAATTGAGAAAATAGAAGCATTAAGAACCAAAATTACTGGGGTAGAATAAAGGGATTTACATTATGAAAAAAATAATTATCATCTCAGCTGCCGTTGTTTCAATATTAATTGCATTTACAAGCGCAAGTAAAAAAGAACAGACTGGAGAGATTATTGATTCTTGCACTTCTTCGGAAACTAAAAAAAAGTGTAAACAACTTTTGGATCCATATTGTTATGATGCTTCTAAAAGAAGTAGCATTACTTTTAAGAATAAATCACAAATGAAGGAACTAGAAATTCCGTTATACATAGGTGAGAAATATCGCATTATCTTTAGTAAAGAAGGTTTGCCACAAGATGTAGAGATTAATGTCTATGATCATAAATTTGAGTCAAAGCACAGGAACTTACTTTTCACTTCTAAAGATTTTCCTCCTGAACAAAAAGAATATACTTGGGAGCCAAAGAAGTCTAAAAAAATGTACATTGACTATGCTGTCCCCCCTACCAATGATACAATAAAAAAAGGCTGCATTGTAATGGTACTGGGCTACTTGGCGAAAGAAGGATAGAAAGCACAACAAATTAATTATAGTCGCTGATCCTTAATCGAAATTGTTAGTTTTAATGAGATATACTTCGCAATTTCTATATTTGCCTACCATTTTCAAAAATCAAGATGATTAACATTACACTACCAGACGGAACAATTAGAGAGGTTGAAGCAGGAACAACTGCCCATGACATCGCACTTAGTATTAGTGAAGGTTTAGCGAGAAATGTTCTCTCCGCTAAAGTTAATAATGAAGTATGGGATTCTAATCGACCTATTACTGAAAGTTGTGATTTGAAATTGCTGACATGGAATGATGATGATGGCAAATCAACCATGTGGCATTCATCTGCTCATCTATTAGCAGAAGCGTTAGAAGCCTTGTACCCAGGAGTTAAATTGGGAATTGGACCTTCAATCGAGCGTGGTTTTTATTACGATGTTGACTTTGGTGAAATATCATTTTCATCGGATGATCTTCAAAAAGTGGAAGAAAAAATGAAAGAATTGGCTAGAAAAAAAAGCCAATATATTCGAAAAGATATATCTAAAAAAGATGCCGTTGCCTACTTTACTAAAAAACAAGATGAATACAAATTAGAGCTTTTAGAAGGATTAGATGATGGGACTATAACTTTTTATACGCAAGGAAATTTCACGGATTTATGTCGCGGGCCCCACATTCCCAATACTGGAACAATTAAAGCTGTTAAACTTCTTAAAGTCGCAGGTGCCTATTGGAAAGGTGATGTTGAAAGAAAACAATTAACTAGAATTTATGGAATTTCTTTCCCTAAAAACAAAGAGCTTATCGAATATCTCGAAATGCTCGAAGAAGCAGAAAAGAGAGATCACAGAAAACTTGGCAAAGAACTAGAACTATTTACTTTCTCCCAAAAAGTAGGACAAGGATTACCATTATGGTTGCCTAAAGGAGCAGCACTAAGAGAAAAATTAGAATCTTTTTTGCGTAAAGCTCAAGTAAAAGCAGGGTATCAGCCTGTTATAACTCCCCATATTGGAAATAAGGAATTATATGTTTGCTCGGGGCATTACGATAAGTACGGCGAAGATTCTTTTCAGCCCATTAACACGCCTAACGAAGGAGAAGAGTTCTACCTAAAACCAATGAATTGTCCGCATCACTGCGAAATTTACAAAGCAATTCCCCGTTCATACAAAGATCTTCCTATACGATTCGCCGAATTTGGCACCGTATACCGCTACGAGCAAAGCGGAGAATTGCATGGCCTCACTAGAGTAAGGGGGTTTACCCAAGATGATGCGCATATCTTCTGCCGTCCAGAGCAGGTTAAAGAAGAGTTCAAAAAAGTTATTGATCTCGTTCTTTATGTTTTTAATGCGCTTGATTTCACAGATTTCACAGCACAAATTTCACTTAGGCATCAGACAGAAAGGGATAAATACATTGGCTCTGACGAAAACTGGGATAAAGCAGAAAAAGCAATAATTGAAGCTTCTGCAGAAAAAGGTTTGGATACTGTTGTAGAATATAATGAAGCTGCATTTTATGGACCTAAGCTCGATTTCATGGTAAAAGATGCCATTGGTAGAACATGGCAATTAGGCACTATTCAAGTTGATTACAATTTACCAGAACGTTTCGAACTAGAATATACTGGCAGTGACAATCAAGATCATCGACCAGTGATGATTCACCGCGCACCATTCGGTTCGCTAGAAAGATTTGTAGCTGTTTTGATTGAGCATTGTGCTGGAAAGTTTCCTTTATGGCTAACACCAGATCAATTTACCATTTTACCAATCAGCGAAAGGTTTAATGAACAGGCCCAAAACCTTTTAATTTCGTTAAATAATTACGATATTCGCGGCTTCGTTGACGACAGAAACGAAAAAATAGGTAAAAAAATTAGAGACACGGAGCTAAAAAAAGTACCGTATATGCTGATTTTAGGAGAAAAAGAGGTTGAATCGAATACAGTTTCTGTCAGAAAACAAGGTGAAGGAGATATAGGATCTTTTACTGAAAAAAGTTTTGTAGAATTAATTAATAACCAAATTGAAGCCACTTTGGCTCAATAACAAATTATAGGAGGAACCGAGTTATTGCAAAAAGATTTAATAGACGTAATAGAGGTAGGCGGGTAATTAAAGAAGACCCACATAAAATTAACGACCGAATTATTGCACGTGAAGTGCGTGTGGTAGCAGACGGTATTGAACCAAGGGTTTACCCTCTATCAGAAGCTTTGCAATTTGCCGAGGATCAGGAATTAGATTTAGTCGAAATTTCACCTAACGCTAAGCCACCTGTTTGTAAAATTATCGATTATAAAAAATTCTTATATGAACAGAAAAAAAGACAAAAAGAGATAAAATCTAACGCTTCTAAAGTTGTTATTAAGGAAATTAGATTTGGTCCGAATACCGATGATCATGATTTCAATTTTAAATTGAAACATGCAAAAGGTTTCTTGGAAGACAATGCTAAATTAAAAGCGTTTGTTTTCTTTAAAGGCCGTTCGATTATGTTTAAAGAGCAAGGGGAAATAATCTTATTAAGATTAGCGCAAGAGTTAGAAGATTATGGCGTAGTGGAAAGCATGCCTAAATTGGAAGGTAAACGAATGATAATGTTTATTTCACCTAAAAAGAAAAAGTAAAAACAATTAATAAATAAGCAATCATGCCAAAAATGAAAACAAATTCCAGCGCTAAGAAGAGATTCAAGCTAACTGGTAGCGGCAAAATTAAAAGAAAGCATGCTTTCAAAAGTCACATCTTAACTAAGAAGTCGACTAAAAGAAAACGCGCTTTAACTCAATTTACCGTAGTTGACAAAGCTGATGTTAAAAGCATCAAAAAGTTACTTTGTATGTAACTAACACTTGTTAGAAGTTTAAATTTAATAACCAGATAATTAGTTTAAAAGACTCAACAAAATAAGAGCGCTAATTATCAAAAAAAATTAAAATATGCCAAGATCAGTAAATTCCGTAGCAGCAAAAGCCAGAAGAAAAAAGGTTTTAAAAGCTGCAAAAGGATACTTCGGAAGAAGAAAAAATGTACACACTGTAGCTAAAAATGCCGTTGAAAAAGCAGGTGTTTATGCATACATTGGAAGAAAACAAAAGAAAAGAAATTTCAGATCTCTTTGGATTCAAAGAATTAACGCTGGAGCAAGAATTAATGGTATGTCTTACTCAGAACTAATGGGTAAATTAGCTGATAAAGAAATCGACTTGAACAGAAAAGTTCTTGCAGATCTAGCTATGAATCAACCAGACGCTTTTAAGGCAGTCTGTGATTCTGTAAAATAAACGCCATTCATAATTTTAAAAGGGAATTGTTAATCCAATTCCCTTTTTTTGTGCCTTAAATTTTTATCAAATGAATAAATTACTATTAACTAATTTTATCGCTATCCTTTACTTTTCGGCTTTAGCGCAAAATCCCGCCATGGATATTTGCTCAATTCCTATAAGCAGTAATGTTCCGTCTAGCCAAGTATATTCATCTGAAGGTAAAACTTTACAACTTGATTCAATTGTTAACTCTAAACCAACTATACTAATCTTTTATCGTGGTGGTTGGTGCCCTTATTGTAAGAGACAACTCAGTGCGCTTCAAGAAGTAAAGAATGAAATAAACGAACTAGGTTATCAAATAATTGCGTTAAGCGCAGATCACTATTCCAATTCACAAAAGTTTGCTGAAAATAAAAAATTACCTTTTCAGGTTTATTCTGATTTTAGGCAAAATTCAGCTAAGAAATATGGTATTTCTTTCGTTTTAGATCAAAAAACATACAAAAAGTACAAAAATGTGCTCCAGTTCGATATCGAGAAATGGGGCGATAATGATAGACACGAATTGCCCGTACCGTCAGTTTTTGTTATCAAGGAAAAAAGAATTCTGTATTCTTATGTAAATCCAGAATATAAAACAAGGTTGGCGCCAGAACTTCTATTAGCTATAATACAAGATTTAGAAAACAAAAACCTGGCAACTTATAGAGCAATTAAAAAATTAGAACCGGGCGATGTTGAGAGTCCTGAGGCAATAGTTACAGCAGTACTGAGCTCGATTTCAGCTAATAAAGACGAAACTGCTGATTGGAAGAGATTTGAAACACTTTTTCTTCCCAAAGCACAAATTTCAGTTTTACAACATAAAAACGACACACCTAAATTACTCAACTTTACTTTAAAATCGTTTATCACAAAATCGATCGCAAATTCAACTGAAAACATATTTAGAGAATATAGTACAGGTAATACAATTGAAGAATATAATGGCCTTGCTACTGTATTTCAAAGTTACGTGGCCCTGCAAGGAGAAACGCAAGTAAAAGGAGTTAACACCTACCAATTAGTTTACCAAGACAAACGCTGGTGGATTGCTTCATTGATCTGGACTAGCAATAAAAATGGAATCGAAATCCCTGAACAATATATTCAAAAGAGTAAATAATTAGAAAGTTTAATAATTTCTTAACATGCTCAGAACACATTTATATGTTCTTTGTCCTCAAATTACTTGAAAATGGATTTTGCAATAATTGTTGTCGTAAGCTGCTTAGCCTCCCTCCTTACGTTCTTTTCAGGGTTTGGACTGGGGACAATTCTTACACCTGCATTTATGTTGTTTTTTCCAGTAGAAATTGCAATAGCTATGACAGGTATTGTTCACTTCTCCAACAACCTATTCAAACTAGGGTTAATTGGTAAAAACATCAACTACCCTATCCTACTTAAGTTTGGGGTACCTGCTATGTTTGGAGGTTTTGGTGGAGCGTTACTGCTGAATAAGTTAAACTCTTTTACTGACCTTATCCCATACTCTTTAGCAGGCTGGAGTTTCGAAACAAGAAGTGTTAATATGGCCATTGCGGGCGTCATGATATTCTTTGCCTTATTCGATCTGATTCCTAAATTGAAAAAATTAGAATTTTCTTCAAATTTGCTAGTTCCTGGTGGAGTATTGAGTGGATTTTTCGGTGGACTATCAGGTCATCAAGGAGCGCTAAGAAGTGCATTCTTAATAAAAAGTGGACTAACCAAAGAACACTTTATTGCGACCGGAGTAAGTGTAGCTTGTTTAGTTGATATTTCGAGGTTATTAATCTATTCTAAAAGCGGCAGTTTTGAAAGCACCTTAGATAACCTGCCTCTTATATTATCTGCAACAGGAGCTGCATTTATAGGTGCAATTTTAGGCAAACAACTACTTAAGAAAGTTACAATAGATGCTTTGAAACTATTTGTCGGAGGATTAATCATTGTTTTGGCAATGGGTTTAGCGCTTGGGCTATTTTAACATAGCAGGAACAATATTTATCTATGTTTCAACTTTCCTACCAAGGAATACCAAACATTAAATTGGTATATTTGGTAAGAGAAATATAATCACTTTATTATTCAATTTTGACCTAATATTTTATTAATGATTGAAAAAATGGCTCCAGGCGAATGGTTTGTTTTCGGTTTTGTGAGCATCTTGTTTTTTGGAGGATTAACAATTTACATCCGTTACCAGATAAAGAGATTTAAACGTTTAAAAGAAAAAAAAGCTAAAAAATAGTTGTGAAAGGATAGCTACAGTTGGCAGAATAACTTAGCCGTTATAACACAAGTTTTAAGCACGTTTATTGCTGTCAATAATATTTTGACTTTACTCCTTTTTCTACTCATACCAAGAACTATAACCGCCTTTTAAGTCAATGATTTGAACAAAACCCATTTTAGACATTTTTTTAGCTGCCTGTGCACTTCTAACTCCTCCAGCACAATAAACTAGAGTTGGTTTTGTTTTATCTAAAGACGCTATTTTTTCTTCAAAATCACTTGCTTGGAAATTAATATTTATAGCACCATCAATTACTCCGTTTTCGCACTCACCGGGTGTGCGAACATCAATCAATTGGTAATCTTTGAGCCCAGCCAATTTCGATTTAAAATCTTTAGAAGATAACACCTCTATTTTGTTATCGTTATTTTCTTGTGCAGTTATTTCTCCGCAACTTGGCAGCGCCAAAATTGCTATTACTGCTAGTGATAAAATTATGTTTTTCATTTTTTTGTTTAAAGCGTAGAAGGACAAACATATACTGTTGTCGGGACACTTGTTTTTATGATTTGATCGAAACCTTCTTCTATATTAATAATATTATGATATCCATGCGCTTTTAAAATTGAACAGGCTGCAACAGATCTATATCCTCCTTTGCAATGCAGATAATATTCTTTATTCGAATCAATGGTTTGAAAATTATCATTGATATAATCTAAAGGAAATAATTCAGATCCTTTAATATGTTCAGCATCATATTCTCCGGGTTTCCTTACATCTAAAACATTTAACCTAGAAGAAAAAGTAGATTCAAATTCTTCAGGAGTAATAGATTCTATAGCATCAAGTGCGTTTCCTGCAATTTTCCATACATTGATGCCTCCCTTAAGATGTCCTAAAACGTTATCGTAACCAACACGGGCAAGCCTGAGAACAGCTTCTTCTTCTTTTCCTTCTGGAGCGATTAGAATTATCTTTTGATTTACGTCTATTATCAAAGCACCAACCCAAAGTGCGAAGCTTCCATTTAATCCAATAAACATTGAATTTGGAATATGTGCACTTACAAATTCTTGCTCAGTTCTTACATCAAGCACTAACACATCTTCTTGCTTTGCTAATTCTTGAAATTCGAATATAGGAATTTCCTTATTTCCTTGGTTCATCACCTCGTCAATTTCTTTATAGCCTGACTTATTCATCATTGCATTTTTCGGAAAATACTGTGGTGGCGGAAGCATACCATCTAACACTTCAGCAACAAACTCTGCTTTAGTCATATCTTCACGTAAAGCGTAATTGGTGGCTTTCTGATTCCCAAGAGTATCCGTTGTTTCTGCACTCATATTCTTTCCGCACGAAGAACCAGCACCATGAGCCGGATATACAATTAAATCATCGTTAAGCGGCATTATTTTGTTTCGTAATGAATCGAACAACATTGCTGCTAAATCTTCTTTTGTAAGATCAGACTTAACTGCCAGATCTGGTCTTCCAACATCGCCAATAAACAATGTATCTCCTGTTACAATTCCATGGTTTTTACCATTCTCGTCAATTATTAAAAAAGTACTAGATTCAAGCGTATGACCCGGGGTATGTAACACTTTAATGGTTGCGTCACCTACTTTAAATTCTTGTTGATCGACCGCTTCAATTATGTCAAAATTTGTGATTGCTGTTGGTCCGTAAACAATTTTAGCACCCGTTTTCTTAGCTAAATCAACATGTCCAGAAACAAAGTCTGCATGAAAATGAGTTTCGAAAATATATTTAATAGTAGCTCCGTTTTGATTAGCCATATCAATGTAT
>JABHTA010000169.1 GCA_018669945.1 Flavobacteriales bacterium | reverse complement strand
AGGAAGGTTGTAACTATTTCCATCACCATAAATTGGGCCAGTATATTGCCTAATACCTTGAAATCCAGGTGCGGCATTCCCTTCAAGACATATTAAACATCCATAACTACCGCCTTCAAGACCTGAATATTGCACATCGAAAACAGTTTCACTATTATTTTCACTTGAAACAAAAAATAGTTCAGAAAATTCTGGTGCTAAAGCATATTGTCCTTGATTTATTACTTGATCGAGAGTTTCTGCTGCTTCAGTAAATTTTTCATGATATAAGTATACCTTACCCAATAGAGCCAATGCAGCTCCTTTATCAACTCTGCCTTTAATTTCTGCAAACCAATCAAGTGCCGTAATCGATTCATTTAGGTCTTTTTCTATTTGTTGATAAACTTCTTCAACAGGGGTCCTAGTGGTTTCTACAACCTCATCTACTCCAAGACGCTTATCAATAATTAAAGGTACAGCACCAAAATATTTTACCAATTCAAAATAATAATATGCCCGAAGAAATTTTGTTTCGGCAATTATTTTGTCTTTACCAGCAAAATCTATGTTATCCCTATTTTCTAAAATGTAATTTGTTCTTGCTATACCAGCATAATTCCATCTAAACACATTTCGAAGTTCAGTATTTACAGCACCATGGGTCATATTATCAATTTGATGTAACCCTTCTGTATCGTTAACACTTTCGCCACCAGCGATTGAATTATCAGAAGCTATTTCACCTATCCATAGGGTTAAAAAAGAAGCTTGTAATAAATCATATGCTCCAATAAGAGCCATTTCATAATCTTTAGGGTTCTCAAAATAGTTTTCCGCATCTTGGGTATATGGGGGGTCAAGATCTAGAAATTTTTTGCAACCTCCTATAAAAATTACTGCTAGTGATAATAGTGTTACTATTTTTATTTTTAAACGATTCATAACCTAAAGTTTGATTGTTAATCCGCCCATAATTGTTTTAGCTTGCGGATAAAACCCGTAATCTACACCTGCTGACAAAGTTCCCGCGGTTGCTCCAATATCAGGGTCATATCCACTATATCTAGTAAATGTTAACCAGTTATTGGCTGAAATATAAATTCTAAGTGACTCTGTTTTAAAGTATTTAGCTATTTTTTCAGGAACGGTATATCCTAATTGAACGTTTCGTAATCTTAAGAAAGAACCGTTTTCAACATAATAATCTGAAAAAACATTGTTTCTAGTTGAGCCTGTTGTTTGAAGAGGAGTGATATTAGTAGAATTAGCTCCAGTCCATCTTCCAATAACATAATTCATTTGATTAGCATAAGGTTGCTGCCTTTCGAAATTGCGAATTATTTCTTGACCAAGAGCAGCATATACATTAGCCGATAATCCAAATCCTTTATAGTCAAGGCCAAAAACTAAACCAAGAATAAAGTCGGGAATTGGGGACCCAATTATTGTTTTATCAGAATCATCACTAAAATTAATTTCACCATCACCATTTTGATCTACAAACTTAAAGTCACCAGGTTGCGCCCCATCTTGAATTACTATTGCATTATCTATTTCTTCCTGTGTTTGAAAAATTCCATCCGTTTCATATCCATGAAAATACCCGATAGGAAACCCTTCTTCAAATCTGGTTGCGACATTTCCACCTACGCCGAAATATGCTCCTGGTAAAAAATCAACTCCTTCAGGAACACTTGTAACCTTATTAGCTAGCGTTGTAAAATTAAAATTAACATTTGTTCGCAAATCATTTCTCATATCTGACGCATAACCGAACTCGAACTCGAAGCCCTTGTTTGAAACATCTCCCGCATTAATTATTGGAGATGAGCCACCAGGCCCATACGACCCTATTATTCCACTTACATCGGGTTGAAATAAAAGGTTATATGTATTTTTTATAAAGTAATTAGCAGTTAAATTAAACCTATTAAATAAAGCAAGATCAACGCCTAAGTTATATTGGCGGGTAGTTTCCCATTTTAGGTCAGGGTTAGCGGCTCTTCCTATAGCAACTCCTGTTGTTATAATATCGTCAAAAACATAAACACCCTCACCATTTAAAGAAGCTCTATCAGCAAAGTTTGCAATTTGATCATTTCCAGATATACCGTAACTCATTCTGAGTTTCATGAACTCAATTGGCTTTATATTAAAAAAATCTTCTTCTGAAATTAACCAAGCCCCTGAAACCGTTGGAAAATATCCAAACCTATTGTTGTCACCAAATTTACTTGAACCATCACGTCTTAATATTCCTGAAATTAGATATTTATCTTTGAAGCCGTATTCTAATCGCAGAAACGTAGATAGTAACCTTTCTTCAAATTCATAAGAACCAGTATTATTTAAAAAACCCCCAGGAGCTATATTAGCAGAAATATCAGCGTATGCTAAATCGTTATTGGGTATATTAAAAGCAGTGCCATTCAAAACATCTCCTTTTCTTTTGAAAACAGATCCACCTAGTGTCCCCTTAATTTTGTGCACTAGATTAAAAATATGATCGTAATTTAAAAACCCTTCATAAGCTAAATCAAGATAAGTTGCTCTTTGTTCAAAAATACTTGCTCCACGCTCAATAAAAACACTATCAGCAATTTCAACTACAGAAGGATCTAGATCAGCATTAATTGCAGAATTTTGAGCTTTGCCTGGACCGTACCAAACTAATGGGCCAAAAGATTTGTTGTCTACTAAAGCATAATTATAGTTTAATCGATTAGTAAAAGTTAATTCTTTGCTAATGTCGAAAGCAATTTCTTCCTTTCCAACAAATTTATTAACACGTGCGTCATTGTATGTGTTTGCTATCTGAGCAATTGGATTTATTATATCGCTGACTTCTTCTAAATAACTATAATTTCCATCTGGCGTTTTTATCGGGTCAGTTGGAAATGCATTAATCGTGTTATATAATACTGAACCAATTCCATTTTCTGGTAATCCTTTTCTTCGCTCGTTAGTGTATAGAAAAACAGATGTCAATCTCATCTTTTCTGATAATGATGTAGAAATATTCATTCTACCATTATACCTCTCGAAACTAGCTTTTTCTCCTCCTACAATTCCATCTTGAGAATAGTAAGAACCACCTATAGAATATGTAGTATTTTTTGTGCCGCCTGATAGGCTAAGATTATGATTTTGAGTTGGGGCTGTTTGAAATACTGAATCTTGCCAATTGGTTCCTTCCCCAAGTTCTACATTAGCAAATGGGACAGGATTACCGCCATTAGCAAACATTTCATTTTTAATAATAGCATATTCTCGAGCATTGAGAAGACTTAATTTCTTTGCAGTTTGTTGTACACCATAGTAACTACTATACTCGAATTGCGGCTTAGCATTTTTTTTACCTTTTTTGGTCTCCACTAATATAACACCATTTGCCGCTCTAACACCGTATATTCCGGCAGTTGCATCTTTTAAGACATTTATCGATTCAATATCAGACGGGTTAAGCGCATTTAAACCCTCAGAATCATACACAACCCCATCAACAAGAATAAGTGGGTCATTATCTCCAAATGTTGACAATCCTCTTATTCTAATACTTGATCCTCCTCCCGGTGAACCAGAATTTGTGTTTATTGAAACCCCCGCAACTTGCCCTTGAAGAGCCTGATCTACTCTTGACATATTAAGACGCTCTAGATTTTCTCCTCTAACTTTAGCCGTTGCACCTGTTACTTCTCGCAGCGCAGTTTGGCCATAACCAACAACAACAAACTCATCTAAAATTTCTGATTTTTGTTTTAGGGTAATATTGATTACGTCTCTTCCCGCAACAAGTATTTCTTGTTCCTCAAAACCTATAAAAGAAATAACTAATTGATTTGAATCTGCTTTATTTATTTTAATCGAATATTTCCCATCGACATCAGAAACAACTCCCGTAGTAGTTCCTTTAATTGAAATATTAACACCTGGTATAGTTTGATTATTTTCATCGTACACTATACCTGTTACTATGTTTTGGGATTGTGCAAATGTGAATGAAAACACTACTATTATTAGTAAACAAAATTTCTTTGACATCAGCTTTAGCTTTTTATTATTTAGTAGTAACATCGTCATTTTTAATTTATCTATGTGTAAATAAAACACTAAGGTAGTGAAAAATATATTAATATTTGATTTTGAACTTGATAAGTTTCGTTTTATGCCTCATTTTCACTCTCATTTTTTACTTAATTTTTACCAATATAAATCTAATACTAATTTTCTATCCACAGATCTAAACTAGCCAGGATCCACCCACAGAAATTACATTATCATGAGCTAAACAGTCTTTATAGTTTGTTTCATGAACTCCACCAGTAGGACAAAAACGAACTTGTGGGAATACACTTGCATAAGTTTTTATAGCTTTTACCCCCCCTGCTAGGTCAAAAGGAAATAACTTAAAGGTATTCCATCCCCTTCCAATACCACTAATAATATCTGAAGGAGTCATAACCCCCGGTAAAAAAGGAATGCTTGATTCTTCAAAAGCTTCGGCAATTCCATTTGAAACTCCTGGGCTTACCATAAAATCAACTCCTAATGATTTACAATCCTTAACTTGATAAGAAGAAACAATGGTGCCCACACCAATATGAAAGCCACTAGGACGAATTTTTAATGCCGTTTCAATAGCTTGATAAGCAGAAGGTGAACGAAGTGTAAGCTCAATACAATTAATTGATTTTAACTTCAACATTTCAATAACCTTCTCAACTTCATCAATATTCGTAATGCTTACGACAGGAATAACTTCATGCTGTGCTAAAATATTTCTTATTCCAAATTGCTTTTCCATAATTAAAAAATTGTTGCTCCAGTATCACTAGTTGATATTATATCTCTGATTTTTGAGAAAAGTTCTCGTCCAGATCCATGACTATCTATTTTTGGAATTTCCGGTTCTCTTGACTGAACAGATTTTGAATCTAAGCATGTAAGTTCTCCAATGTGGCAGTCTAAGCGCAGCATGTCTCCATTTCTTAATTTCGCCAAGAAACCCCCTTCAATAGCCTCTGGAGAAATATGAATTGCAGCAGGCACTTTACCCGAAGCCCCAGACATACGTCCATCCGTTACTAAAGCAACTTTAAATCCATTATGCTGAAGTATACTTAAAGTCGGAGTAAGTTTATGTAATTCTGGCATACCTTTAGCTCTAGGGCCTTGAAATCGAATAACAGCAATGAAATCTTTATTTAATTCACCTGCTTTAAAAGCAGTTAAAAGGTCATCTTGATTATTAAATACGATAGCAGGAGCTTCAATTAACCAATGCTCTTTGGCAACTGCAGAAGTTTTAATTACTCCAATTCCTAAATCACCTTTCAAAACTTTGATTCCTCCTTCTGTATCAAAAGGATTGTTAGCAGGTCTTATTATTTCTTGATCTAAAGACTCATTTTTAGATGGTTTAAAACTTAATCCAGAACTTTCTAAAATCGGTTGTTTTGTATATTTTTCTAATCCATTACCTAAAACAGTTGTTACATCAGCGTGAAGTAAATCATTGTCTAACAATGTTTTTATTACATAGGGCATTCCGCCTGCATCATGAAAATGATTAATATCCGCTTTTCCATTAGGGTAAACTTTTGTGATCGAAGGAACAACCCTAGACAATTCAGAAAAGTCGTTCCAGGTAACTATAATACCAGCGGATTTAGCTATTGCAATAATATGAATTGTATGATTTGTTGACCCACCTGTAGCTAAGAGTCCTATAATTCCATTAACAATTGTTTTTTCATCAATAATCTTACAAAGAGGGATAGAATTTTCGCTATCAATATTCCTTAATAATTGTTTAACTGCCTCATCTGTAAGGGCAGCTCTTAAATCAGTATCTGGATTAACAAAAGAAGATCCAGGAAGATGCAGACCCATTATTTCCATCAACATCTGATTACTATTGGCTGTTCCATAAAACGTGCAAGTTCCCGCAGAATGGTAGGCTGCTGATTCACCTTTGAGCAGCTCAGCTTTAGATATTTTTCCGGCAGCATATTGCTGTCTAATCATCGCCTTTTCATTGTTTGAAATTCCAGTCTGCATGGGTCCTCCTGGAATAAAAATAGTAGGAAGATGGCCAAATTTCATAGCTCCAATTAATAGCCCTGGCACAATTTTATCACAGATACCCAGACATATTGTTCCATCAAACATATTATGTGAAAGCGCTATAGCTGTTGAGAAGGCTATTACATCTCTACTAAATAATGAAAGGTCCATTCCGTCTTGCCCTTGGGTTATCCCATCACACATTGCAGGTACACCACCAGCAAACTGAACCACAGCACCATTTAATGCCGCTACTTTTCTAATCTGATCTGGATATTTCTCATAAGGTTTGTGAGCAGATAGCATATCATTATAAGCAGATACAATTGCAATATTTGGTTGGTTATCGCCTGATAATTCTTTCTTATCATTAACAGAACAGGCAGCAAAAGCATGCGCTAAGTTTCCACAAGAAAGCTGACTTCTTGAACGATGAGATAAGCTGGCTTCCTGCATTTGACTTAAATAAATAGAACGCGCTTCTTTACTTCTTTCAATAATGGATTCTGTTACTTTTTTTATCGTTCTATTCATTTCATTTTCAGTTTGATGTCCAATAAAGAATTGGGTTAACTTCTTTATCATTTATTAATACATCAATTGGCAACTTTACTTTTCTGTCATCCGATGCTTCAATTATTTCTTTTTTTTCGTCCCCTGTTATATGTAAAATAATATGATTTGCTGTTCTGAGGTAAGCCCAACTATGAGATATTCTGTTTTTTGCAATTGCTGGGGCTTTTGTAGTAGTAATTGAAAAACTACTATCAATAGCTAACCCTTTTAAAGAAGCATTATCGTTAGGAAATAGAGATGCAAAATGGCCGTCATTGCCCATCCCTAAAACAACAACATTTGGTTTAGGAATGTTAAAAGAGAACTGCCAAGCAGCATCAACATCAGAAGATATATCTTTTGGATTTTTAATCAAAGGATAAAATATTGGTTTGGGTCCTGATAATTTATCCAGCAGGTTATTGCAAAGCATACCAGCATTAGACAACTCATGATGCAATGGCACTATCCTATCGTCTACTAATCCTATGCTAATATTAGACCAATCAAAAGGGATTTTGACCAATTCGCTGAACATGCCTGCTGGAGTGGTTCCACCAGAGAAAAGAATGTTGGCCTTACCGAATTTATCAGTATCGCTTTTCAAAATACCGATTAGATCTCTCGATAATTGATAATCTAGGTCTTTCTTATTATTAAACAACAATTTCTTCATTTCCGAAAGCTTTGGATTGATGCCAATAATGGCTTGGCTTTAGAACTTTATTTCCAGGACCGTCAGAACCGGCTTTATATAGCTCTAATTCTTGTTCAGTTTTATCCCAATTATCAGTAATCGAATGTATCCATTCCCATGAAGCTCTTACTTCATCTTCATGCATGAAAAGTGTTTGATTGCCTCGAACTACATCAATCAATAACCTTTCGTATGCCTCAGGAAATTTCTTCGAAAAAGAACCTCCATAATCAAGCTCAAGAGAAATTGGTTTGTATCTATACCCACCAGGACCAGGCAACTTAACCATTTGAACCAGTTCAATTCTTTCCTCTGGTTGAAGACGAATAATTAGCTTGTTTCTATCTATTTTATTTCTAGACGGAAACAAATTATGCGCCACGCGTTTAAAATTTATAACTATTTCAGAATATCTAGCGGGCATTCTTTTCCCCGTTCTAAGATAAAAAGGAACTCCTGCCCAGCGCCAATTATCTATATAAGTTCTTAGTGCAACAAATGTTTCTGTGTTAGACTCATATGTTTCAATATCTTCTTGGTATGAGTTGACAAATTTAGAATCTACTTCTCCTCTTGTGTATTGTCCTTTCACTGTTAATGAAGAAATTTCATTTGCTTTATATGGTCTCAAAGATTGCAGAACTTTTAACTTTTCGTTTCTAACATTATCCGCTGTAAGTGAAGAGGGTGGTTCCATTGCGACTAAACAAAGCAGCTGTAATAAGTGATTTTGAATCATATCTTTCAAAGCACCATAGCTATCGTAGAATTCTTTTCTTGACTCAACACCTATAGATTCTGCCACGGTGATTTGAACATTATCAATGTTTTGTGCATTCCATGCTAATTCATATAAATGATTTGCAAAACGAAGAACCATAAGGTTTTGAACGGTTTCTTTGCCTAAATAATGATCAATTCTGTATATCTGATCTTCTCGAAAATATTTACGCACTTGTTTGTTTAGCTTTTCAAATGATTTAAGATTTGATCCAAGTGGTTTTTCTAGAACTATTTTTGTAACATCGTTGATTAGTTTGTTTTCGAACAAATGTTTTGATATAACATCAAAAAGTTTCGATGGTGTAGAATAATAGAAAATAGTTTGAGGATTTGGAGATTTTTCAAGCGCTTTATACAATGCTTGATAATTAGAGCTGATAGTTAAATCAAGGTTCACATAACTAATCATCGTAATAAGTTCACTAAATGCGCTTTGGTCAATCTTTATTCCATATTCTAACATTTTGTCTTTCATATATGTAATAAAAGACTTTGTAGTATAGCTTGATATTGATGCCACTACGACTTTAGACTGACTTTTAATTTGACCATCTTTAATTCTATTTATTACGGCAGGAATAATTTTACGCAACGACAAATCCCCGTCTCCACCAAATATTACCAAATCAAAATTTTCTAAAGCCTTTATCATTTCTTATATTTTGATATTGTTTTGTTTGCCTAAAGAGGCGGCATGATAATCTATTAATCCATCAATAGGGCATTTAACAATTGCGTTGATTTTACAACCATACTTATCCGCTATTTCGGTAAGAATGTCTTTGTACGAAAAAGCTATAGATCCGACAAAACCTAATTGATAAGTGCTATAATTTTTATACGGTACAACTCTATATTTAAAAAACTTGTCAAAGCCCTCTTCAACGATATTTCTCAACTGGCTATCATGGGTTTTATCCTGAAGAAACTTAGCGAAACTTGATAGAAAGACATTAGGGTCTTTTCCTTTATAAGTTTGGTTAAGTATTTCCTCTTTTGTTAGGTTATACTTAAGATAAAATTCACTATTAATATCTTCAGATAATTTATTTTCTAAAACTAATTTTAACAGTTTAATTCCTTGATATGCTCCACTTCCCTCGTCACCAAAAACATATCCATGGGAAGGAATATTTTTCTCCACCTTTCCGGCTATCCAGGTACAAGAATTTGAACCAGTTCCTAATATACAAGCAATTCCATCTTCAAACCCCAAAGTTGCTCTAGCAGAAGCTTCTAAATCATGATGAATATTTATATCTGCGTTAGTAAAAATTTTAGCTAATCCATTTTTAACAATAATATTCTTATCCTCAGCAGAACATCCAGCACCATAATAATGTATAAGTGTGATTTTGGTAATTGGAACTTTTGCTTTCTCAAATGGCGTTAGCAATTTGCTATAAATAAAGTCAGCCGATTGAAAATAGGGATTAAACCCCATGGTTACTATCTTATCCATAACGACTCCATCTTTACTCAAAATAATCCAGTCTGCCTTTGTTGAGCCACTATCTGCTATTAATTGATACATATTAATTCTTTAATTTATAGGGAACGCTCCCACTTCTTGTATTTCCATCAAATCTCTCTTGTTGCTGTTCATATTTTTATAGCCAAGCGCAACTAATCTGGTACGTTTATCGCTCGTAAACCTTTACAGAAGAAATATTTTTATTAGCTTAATGAATCTCAATATAGGCTGATAAATCTTTAATAGTTATAAGGAATTTCCCCGGCTCAACTACCCATCGAGAATTATTGGCAACAAAAGATAATTCTTGCACTTTTATATTAAATTCAACTGTTTTGGTTTCTCCTGCTTGAATTAATACTTTATCAAATGCCCTAAGACGTTTAACGCTCGGGGTAATTGAGGCAACTAGATCAGAAATATATACTTGCACAATTTCCTTACCCGATACTGATGAATTATTAGAAACATCAACTGAGCATTTAATTACATCATTTATACTATATGATTGCTTATCAATTTTTAGGTTTGAATAATCGAATTTTGAGTAGCTTAATCCAAACCCAAATTCCCATTGGGGGTTAAATGCATTTTCACCAAAATCCTTATCCAATTTCTCAGTGTATTTATGATCATATAAGACTATTGAGCCTGTATGCCTTGGGTAAGTAAAAGGTAGTTTTCCCGAGGGGTTAACATCTCCAAACAAAACTTGAGCTAATGCTGTGCCTCCAAAATCTCCTGGCAAATAACACTGAACAATACCCGAAACCAAAGGTTCTATATCACTAACTATTCTTGGACGGTTTAGCACCATAATAAGTACTATAGGTTTCCCTAATTTCGAAAGTTCATTAACTAATTCTTTTTGAGCCATAGAGATACTAAGGTCCTCAATATCTCCTGGCTTTTCTGTACAAGGCACCTCCCCAATGCAAGCAACTATAATATCAGAATGCGAGGCTTTGGAAAGCGTTTCTTGAAGATTTTTTACCTCGTTTAAATTAACGCCTTGAGAATAGGTTATTTTTTCGTTTGATAGCTCTTGTATGCTTTCAAAAATAGTCTCTACGCCTTTTGTATTATATACGGTATCAACCCCTTGCCAAGTATGTGTCCATGCTCCATTTAAAATATTTAGAGAATTACCTGCTGGCCCACAAACTAAAATCTTTTGATTCTTACTTAATGGAAGAATCTGGTTATCATTTTTAAGTAGAGTTATTGATTCTTGAGCTGTATTTAATGCTATTTGCTTGTGTTTCTGTGAACCAAAATCATTATAGATATCAAAATTAGGAATTGGATTATCCAGAATTCCGAGTTGTTGTTTTACATATAGTATTCTTCTGCACGATTCATTTAATCTACTTTCGGGAACTTCACCTTGCTTCACTAGATCAATAAGAGCGCGATTGAACGAATAATCATTGGGTGTCATGCTCATATCAATTCCGGCCATAACTGAAATTTTAACTGCTTCACGCATATCTTTTGCTACTCTGTGTACCTTATACAGTTTTATGATGTCTTCCCAATCAGTAACCGCTAATCCCCTGAACCCCAATTCATTTCTTAATAAGTTAGTTAAAATATTACTGTTTGCATGCACAGGAACACCATTGATTTCTCCAGAATTAATCATAACTGTTAATGCATTATTGGCTATAGCTTCTTGGAAAGTAGGTAAAAAATATTCTCTGAGCTGTGTCTCTGCTATCCACGCAGGTGTTCGGTCCTTTCCAGATAATGGCATACTATAACCTAAAAAATGCTTCATACAAGCAGCCACTTTTTGATTATCTGACTGCTCTCCACCTTGATAACCATTTATTGCTGCTTTGGTCATGGTTTTGGCTAAATAAACATCTTCACCGTAAGTTTCAAAAAATCTTGACCATAATGGTTGTCTACCTAGATCAAGAACGGGGGAGAAATTCCACGGAATACCAGATGCACGACATTCATAAGCCGTAACTGCTGCTGCTTGATTAACTAAATTTGGATTCCAAGTTGCTGCCTGTCCTATTTGCTGTGGAAATAAAGTAGCACCAACTGTGTAATTAACTCCGTGAATTGCGTCAATTCCATAAATTATCGGTATATTATTACCTTCTGTGGTCGCCTTATGTTGAATTTTACTAATAATTTTTGCCCATTGTTTCCGAGAATAAGTGTGGCCACCAACATTAAGTACCGAACCAATGTAATAATAGTTTATCGCAGAATCAAGTTTAATTTCATCAAGCTCATTAGGCTCAGCTAACTTATAAATTTGGCCCTTTGATATGACATCAATATTTATTTGTGTCATTTGCCCTACTTTTTCTTCTATCGACATTTTAGAAATAATGTCTTCTATCTTTTTACCATAATCAAATTGCAATACTCTATTATTTTGAGTTTGATTTTGTTCGCTATCCTTGCAAGAATTGATAACCGTTAGAGATAGAATAACTGCAATTGATATAAAAAAACTTGTTTTATTCATCTTACCAAAAAATTGAATATAATGCAACTAACATAAGAATTACAGCAAAAGATATGACATTAAAAATTGGTGAAGTTTTAAATAAGCTTTTATTTATATTAATTCCTTTTTTGTCATCTCCTCCATTGTTATTAAAATGAGAAACTACTAGCATAAATAATACTGTTAAAAGAAAAGTTATTCCCATTTGATGCATAAATGGCAAATCAGGAAAGATGAACATTGTGCTCCAACCCTTTGGAGCTATTTTAAAAAATAATGCTATTGGAATAGAAACAAAAGCGCCCAATACTGCAGATTGCGCGCTTGTCTTTTTCCAAAATAATCCTAAAATGAAAATAGCTAATATACCTGGGCTAACAACCCCTGTCCATTCTTGTATAAATTGAAATGCTTGGTCAATACCGCCTAAAACTGGAGCAATAAATATTGCTATAACCAACGCAATAATACCCGATAGCCGACCTACCGTTACCAATTGTTTTTCAGAGGCGCCATTTTTTATCAAAGGCTTGTAAATATCCATCGTAAATATTGTTGAAGTACTATTTAGCATAGAGGCTAATGATGAAACTATTGCCGCAGCAAGTGCTGCTAATATTAACCCTTTAACTCCTGTTGGAATAAATGTGGCTATTAACCAAGGATAAGCTTTATCGTTCATTAATGTTCCATTAGCGTTTGTAAATTGTGCTGCTATTTCTGGGTTTTCTTGATACATTACAAAAGCTATAATACCTGGAATAACAACAATTAATGGTATTATCATTTTCAAAACTGCTGCAAAGACTATCCCTTTTTGCGCTTCTCCCAAACTTTTTGCAGCTAAAGTTCTCTGAATAATATATTGATTGAATCCCCAATAGTAAATGTTTGCAATCCACATTCCCCCAATTAAAACTGCAATTCCAGGCAAATCAGAATACCCGGTATCATTAGGTTCTAAAATCATATTAAATTTTTCTGGCACTTCATCATATATGTATAAAAGTCCATTAAAAAACCCACCAGAATCAGTCACATTATCTAAGGCTATGTAGGTTGTTATTAATCCACCGGCTACCAATAATACAACCTGAATTACATCAGTCCATGCAACAGCAGAAAGTCCTCCATACAATGAATAAGCAGCGGCAAACAAGGCCAAACCGACAATACAATAAATAACCATTGAGCCATCACCATTACCAATTATTGTATCTAACGCTGTTCCACCAAGATATAAAACAGCAGTTAAATTCACAAAAACAAATAAGGCAACCCAAAATACTGCAAGTACAGACTTAACTTGGGAGTTGTATCTTTTTTCTAAAAACTCAGGGATTGTATAAAGGCCCTTTTCAATAAAAATGGGTAAAAAATACTTACCCACAATAATTAACGTTAAAGCTGCCATCCATTCATATGATGCAATTGCTAAACCCATTGCAAATCCAGATCCTGACATGCCTATGAACTGTTCTGCAGATATGTTTGCCGCAATTAACGAAGCGCCAATAGCCCACCAAGGTAACGATTTACTAGCCAAAAAATAATCTTCAGATGTTTTTTCAACACCACCTTTAGATCTTGACATATACAAACCTACCCCCAAGATAAGTAAGGCGTATAAAACCAGAATGAATACATCTAATAATTCAAGACTCACAGTATGGTTATTGTAAAATTTACGCTAAGTAACGTAAAAATAACTTAGCCTCAAAAAAATTGACTGTTTTTTTTACTACATATAGAATTTTAGTGCGGTGAAAACTTACTGTGAAACTACACACGTTTTATGCCAATAATTTCGTTAACTGAAAATACTTGTAGAAAAAATGTTCCCGAAGAAATATGTGATAAATCAAATGACGATGCACTGCCCCGCAAAGTCATCGGCCTCATTGATAGTGTATTGACGCAACGGTTAAATTTTCATTATTCAGAACGTCTTTGCCCCAAGAAACACAAAAGCCGCACTGTCAGAGACAATGCGGCTTGTTTCGGTAGCCCGTAGGGGAATCACTAATACTTTTACCTACATTTGTATCGTTT
>JABHTA010000166.1 GCA_018669945.1 Flavobacteriales bacterium | reverse complement strand
TAGCAGTATAAACTGCAATTATCATAACTAATATCAAAAACACAAAAATGTTTTTGTTCGCGCTCCATCCAAAACCACTAAATTTGAGCGCTAGCATTCTTACCGGAACAACCAGCATTGCTGAACAAACAATTGCCATTCCAAACAAAAACGAAGTAGATTGCAAAGCAGACACTACCGCAAAATCTAAATCGCTCCAGTATTTCATTTTCCCAACAGTATCTAGCATCTCTGCACTTAACGGATTGTAAAAATTGAATTCCATGCTAAACAAAACAATAGGCAAAGACCCAATAAAAATTGCAATTGCCGGCGTTGGCATTCCTATAAAAGAATCAGACTGCGCATCATCAATGTTAAATTTAGCTAACCGCAATGCCGAAAAAGTAACAATTAAAAAACCTATACACTGAACAGCAATATGAGTTATCGGTCGCTGAGAAAATTCAACAAAATATTCCCCAAAACTAATACTCAATAATTGAAAAATAATAACCCCAGGCAAAACACCAAACGTAACCATGTCGGCCAACGAGTCTAATTGCCCCCCAATAGGTGATTTCGCGTTTAGCAGTCGTGCTGCAAACCCATCCAAAAAATCAAAAACAGCTGCAATTACAATTAAATATCCCGCCCATTCGAGCTGTTGATTAAACGCAAATACAATTCCCAAGCACCCGCAAATTAGGTTACATAGCGTTAAAGTATTTGGAATAGCTTTAATCATGCGAACAAATATACCCTTGATACCGTATAATTTGGGATGTTACAAGCAATATTTATTCAATAGTTATGTTTTGTCTTCTTGAATGAATTTGTAATTTTATGCTGTATGTTTTTTCGAAAATTTAGTTTTCTTATATTAATGAGTTTTTTGTCTGTAAATCAGGCAGTTGGCCAAAGCGTATCTAATACCAAAGCAAGGAAATATAGTAATGAGTTTCTAGCCATTGGAATTGGCGCTAGGGCTTTGGGCATGTCTAATGCTACTATTACTTCTGTCAACGATGTAACCGCAGGTTATTGGAATCCCGCTGGATTGCTAGATATTAAAAGTAATTTAGCTGTTGGCTTAATGCATTCTGAATACTTTGCAGGAATTGCCAAATACGACTACGGTGGTATCGCAACGCCAATTGACACTAACAGTGCTCTTGGATTTAGTTTTATTCGATTTGGAGTGGATAATATACCCAACACTACAGAATTAATCGACTCAGAAGGAAATGTAGATTACAGTCGAATATCCTCATTTTCTGCGGCTGATTATGCATTTCTATTCTCTTATGCACGTAAATTAGGTGTCCCTGGGTTGAGAGTTGGAGCCAACATTAAAGTAATTCATAGAAGAGCTGGTGACTTTGCAAAATCATGGGGATTCGGATTAGATGCCTCTGCCAAATATGACTACAAAAAGTGGAGATTTGCAGCAATGGCTCGCGATGTGACTTCAACTTACAATGCATGGAGTTTCGATTTATCTGATCAAATGAAAGAAACTTTTGTTCAAACCGCTAACGAAATACCAGAAAATTCTGTAGAAATTACGCTACCGAGACTAATTATTGGAGTTGCGCGAGAAGAAGTGATTAAAGAAAAACTTTACATCCTTGCCGAATTAAATGCTGACCTTACATTTGATGGAAAAAGAAACGTTGTTGTTGCAGGAGACCCTATAAGTATTGATCCTCATATGGGGGTCGAAATATCATATGATAAAATTGTATTTCTGCGAGGAGGTGTTGGTAATATTCAGAAAGTAAAATCGGAAATCGGAAGTAGGCAAGTAACTACATTCCAACCAAATTTTGGAATCGGCTTAAATATTAAACCGCTAAATTTAGCAATAGACTATGCGTTTACTGATATTGGAGACCAATCTGTTGCTCTTTATTCTCATGTCTTTTCATTGAAATTTGATTTCTACAAATAACCAAATTAATTGAAACGCAGCGTCTACATATTGTCATTTATACTTGCTAGTACATTAGTAATAGCGCAACCGTATGGTAACGAGTGGATAGATTATTCTCAAAAATATCTGAAATTTCAAGTCGTTAAAGATGGGGTTTATAAAATCACCTATAACGACTTAGATAGCCTTACTAATTCTATTGGGATTAGTGCCATTGACCCTTCTAAAATTCAAGTTTGGGGAAGAGGTCAGCAACAATATATTCATATTGATGGGGATGATGGGGATAATGTCTTCGAACCAAATGAATCAATAGAATTTTACGCTAAATCGAATGATGGTTGGCTCGACTCTTTACTTTACGATTTGCCGGAAAGTCAGGTTAATCCCTATTTCAGCTTATATAATGACACCGCCACGTATTTTATAACTTTTAGTAATAGCCCAAGTTTAAGATATACTGATATTGTTGCAGCTTCAATTACAACACCAGATGACTACTTTTTAGAAGAGATTGTTAAATATAGCTCAGAACAATATTGGCGTGGGGCATACGCAAGTGGCACTGGCAAGCACGATGCCGAATACACCTCAGGTGAAGGTTGGTTTTATTCTGCTTATGGTGCAACTAGCCATGAAACTATTTCTATTAGTACTCCAAATGCATACAATAATATATCTGCCCCCGATGCTTCCGTTGAAACACAATATGCTGGCGTAAATAACCCTGGAGGGACTATCAGTCACCATATAGAGGTTTTTTACAACAATCAAACTACCCCTGTAATTAGCAATCCATTCTCCTCGTTTAACATGTTTAATGAAGTATTTAGCATTCCGCTTTCTCAAATTGCAGCGAATACCGACATTAGATTCGCTAATGGCTCATCGGCAAACACAAGCGCCAAATCGGCAGTTGCTTATGTAAAACTAACTTACCCCAGAACTTATTCTAGTATTCATGATTCAATCCGAATATTTAAACTTCCTACTAATTCCGCTACACACCAAATTAGCTTACCTGCTTTTTATAGCCCATTCAATAAAACTTTCGTTTATGATTTTGCAAACAATACTAGAACAACAATTTCAGGGGCCAGTGTTGAGTTTACAATGCCTTCGGGGCCAGAAAGAGATATTCTGGTTTTTTCGGATTTAGCCTCTGTTTTTAGTTCTCCTCTCAATCTATCTTTAGCCTCAAACGATGGAGCTTTTAGAGATTATTTGGCTAATAGCCCGGATCGAGCTTTTCTTATCGTAACTGGAAAATCATTAAAAAATGAGGCGATTGAATATGCGGAATATAGAGCCTCCACGAATGGAGGCAATAACGATACTATTGTTGCTATTATTGATGAACTATATGATCAATTTGCCTATGGAGTCCATAATCATCCTATTTCGATAAGAGGTTTTGCAGATTATTTATTAGATAATTTATCTACCGCACCATCAAATTTATTTTTGATTGGTAAGTCGATTGTTTATACAAATGCTCGAAATATTCCTTCATATTATTCTCAAAACATTGTTCCCACCATGGGCAACCCTCCTACTGATAATTTATTTACTTCACGATTAAACGGAACCACCTTCGAATGTGCCATACCAACTGGGAGATTGAGCGCCTTAAATGGTGATGATATTTTACTTTATCTAGATAAAGTTATGGATCTTGAAGCTAACCAACTCGATACAACATACTATTCGATTGCCGACAAAGCATGGATGAAACACATAATACATTTTGGCGGTGGTAATGGCGTTATAGAACAAGGGCAGTTAGCCGGATATCTGGAAGGTTATGCAGAGACTGCCAGAGACTCGCTATTTGGTGCCTACATTGATAGTTTTTATAAAACCTCATCAAGTGTCATCCAAGATGCTGAATATAATGACATAAAAGTCTGGATTGAAGATGGCGCTTCTATTATTACCTTTTTTGGTCACTCGTCTGCTCAAGGTTTTGATTTAAATCTAGATAATGTTAGCTACTATAATAATGAAGGTAGGTACCCTATTTTTAATGCTTTTGGTTGCCAAACTGGAAACATACATAACTATATAGAAAATGCGGCTCAAGCGAGAACAACAAGTGAAGATTTTATCCTAACAGCTAACAGAGGAGCTATAGGCTTTTTAGCTTCTACAGACGCGGGATTGCAGTCATACATGAACAATTACGCTACTGAATACTACAAGAACATCGCTTATGACAATTACGGCCAATCTATTGGAGAAATAATTAAAGCAACCGTAATTGACTATCAGAACCCAACTACCGCGTTCTCCTTTAACAATAACAAATCTACCTGTTACGAAATGTCACTTCATGGTGACCCAAGCATAAAAATTAACCCACACAGCAAACCTGATTATGCGCTAGAATTAACTAACGTAACATTCTCTCCAGAAGAAGTATCAACGGCATCAACCACATTTACCATGAATATTGAAGTAATTAATTTAGGGCGAGGAATAAATAAAGGAGTGCCGATTGAAATAATAAGATTTGTTGATGGAGTAAGTGTAGATACGATTTTGGATGTAATGCCTCCCATTAATTATAGCTACACTTATCAAGTTGATTTACAAACCGGAACTGGAGGTTTAAATACCTTCGATATAAGAATTGATAGATATAATACGATACCAGAAATAAATAATAATATATACAACAACAATCTTACCGGTTCTGGCAAGCGACCAGAATTATATATTTCTTCAGACAATTTAATCCCCATATTTCCTTACAATTATGCTGTAATAGGTGACCCAGATATCACGCTAAAAGCTTCTACCGCTGAGTTATTCGCTGCATCAAGAGCGTATACAATTCAAATAGATTTGAATGATAAATATAACTCAAATAACGGAGCGCCATTAGATCAAACAACAATTACTCAAAGTGGTGGCGTTGTTTCTTGGAAACCAAATTTTGGAACTACTTTAGCTGATAGTACCGTATATTACTGGAGATGTGCCCCTTCTGCTGATACTTCTAAATGGAGAGAGCATAGCTTTCAATATATTTCTGGCAAAACAGGATGGGGACAAGACGATTTCTTTCAGTTCAAAAACAATGAGTTTTGGGTAATTAATCACAATCGCCCTGAAGTTAAATTTGAGTTCGATACCCTTACTGATATTGTAAGTTGTCAAACCGTTGGTAATGCCAATAATATTCCTGAATATAATAACACTTATTTTAGAGTAAACGGTGAAAAAATAAAAGATGGAATTTGCGGCGCCACTTCAGCAATTTATGTTGCCGTGTTTGATTCTTTAACGCTCAAGCCCTGGGAAGAATATTATATTGATGCACAAGGAGTGCCACAAAATTTGAACCATAATTTTGGATCCATGACAAATTTTGGTTGTTGGAACGGGCAAAGTAGTCCCATGAGGGCTTTTGTTTTTCCTAGCTATAATCCCTCTTGGATTCAAAACTTGATCGATATGCTGACAACAAGCATCCCGGATGGAAACTATGTTTTATTTTATACCGCGAGAAGTGGAAACTTTGCTGATACCTCTGTTTGGACTCAAGCTGCTTTTAATGCCATTGAAGCTTATGGTTGCGACCAATTAAGCGCAGGTGGTATTCTTAAGCCAGGAATTGCAGGCGATGCGCCTTTTATCTTCTTCGCAAAAAAAGGAGATAATAATTTCACTACTGATACCGTTGGGCTGCCTAATTCAATTCTTACTCTTAATGGGTTAAAAATGCAAAGCGTACTTTCGCAAGGCTATATAGAATCTTCTTTTATCGGCCCGGCTGCAGAATGGGGGGATATTTATTGGAAACACACAGATGACGAGGCAAATGGATTAGACGTTTTAGATCTGAGTATCTTCACCTATGATCTTAACAAAACTCTGGTTGATACTTTTTTGTATAGTAATAAGTCGTTCGATAGTATTTTGAATTTTGATGCAATTGCCAGTGCTAAAGAATATCCGTTCCTTAAATTAAGGGCACACATATATGATGATAATTTCAGCTCTTCAGGTCAATTAGAGCGTTGGCATGTATTGTACAATGGAATTCCAGAAGCAGCACTCGACCCGCATACCTTTTTCTCATTTTTAGATGACACCCTTAAAGAAGGCCAAGATCTAGAAATATCAATCGCTATAGAAAATGTAAGCCAATATGGTATGGATACCCTTCGCGTTTCCTATTGGATTGATAAAGATGGAACAACTAGCCCTATAAATTATCCCCTCGAAGATTCGTTAGGTGCATTGGAACTTCTTACCGACAAAATATCTTACAAAACACTGGGTGTGAAAGAAGGAATTAACACTTTGTGGATTGAAGTTAATCCAGAAGATAATCGATGGCAGCTTGAGCAGTACCATTTTAATAATATAGCGCGTAAGACATTCTACGTAGAACGAGATATTACTAACCCCCTACTAGATGTTACATTCGACGGTATTCGTATTTTAGATGGCGATGTAGTTTCTCCTGAACCTAATATTGTTATCGAATTAAAAGATGAAAACGAATACATAGCAATTAATGACACATCTAGTTTCGATCTATATATTACAGACCCTGAAGGGGTTCAAACACTTTTAAACTTCAGTGGATCTGATCCAATTATTTTTACAGAAGCAACTCTTCCTGATAATAAAGCAAAAGTCGAATATACCCCAACATTTAAAACAGACGGACTCTATGTATTAGCAGTCCAAGGTAAAGATGGCTCTGGTAATAATGCCGGTGATTTTAGCTACAGTATCTCGTTTGAAGTCATCAACAAATCAACTATTACCGAAATAATGAATTATCCGAATCCGTTTTCTACTTCTACTCGATTTGTTTTTGTTTTAACTGGCTCAAAAATTCCGGACCAATTTAAAATACAAATCCTTACTATTTCTGGAAAAGTTGTTAGAGAAATTACTGAAGATGAAATTGGCCCAATTAATATTGGCAGAAACGTTACCGAGTATGCTTGGAATGGTACTGATGAGTTTGGCGACCCGCTAGCTAATGGAGTATATCTCTACCGAGTAATTACTAAAATAGAAGGCGAGGATATTGAACATCGATCTACCGAAGCAGATACCTTTTTCCATAAAGGTTTTGGGAAAATGTATCTGATGAGATAAGCATTGCCCTATCTTTGAGGTCAGCAAATTTAATTGAGCAGGCTGCACACCATATTATTAGCTGTACTGTCAGGAGTCCTTTTAGGTGTTTCCTGGCCTGCCACAGGCAGTGTCACTCCTTTTGTTTTTATTGGATTTGTACCTCTCTTATTTATTGATCAGCAAATTAGCTCTGGAACCAAAAAAGGCTCAATATTTTGGTTAAGTTTCCTTGCCTTTTTTCTATTTAATCTGATTTCCACTTGGTGGATATTTTGTGTTGATGAAGATCTGATTACCAAGCTTATTTCTATCGGAACACCCGTTTTGCTTAACCCTCTTTTTATGGCAATTACTTTTAAGTGGTTTAGCAACGTAAAAAAACGATTGGGAGAAAAACGCGGCTACTGGAGCTTTGTCTTGTTTTGGTTAGCTTTTGAATACCTGCACCTAAACTGGAGTATATCCGATCCCTGGTTAACATTAGGCAATGTATTTGCAAACCGCCCCTCTTGGGTTCAATGGTTCGAATTCACAGGAGCTTTAGGTGGAAGTCTGTGGATACTTATTGTTAACCTTTTTCTATTCTTTTTAACAAATGCCCTAGTTATTAGGGCTGGTAAAAAAAGCATTGCTAAACATCTGTTATGGCTGGCTCTACTTTTAGTGTTGCCAATAGCTTTTTCAGTTGTTACTTACATCAACTATTCAGAAAAGCTAGATCCCGTAAATATTACACTCGTTCAACCTAACATTGACCCTTATAATGTCAAGTTTACTGGAGATGCAGGCGAGCAAATTGAACTGCTTTTAGCTCTTGCTGAAGTAAACAGTAACGAACAAACAAATTATGTAGTAGGACCCGAAACAGCGCTGCCTTATTCAATCTGGATTGAAAAAATTAAGGAAAGTCCTATACATGGCCTACTGAAGGATTTCAATGCCAAATATCCAAACGCTGATATTGTCCTAGGAGCGTCAATGGGAGAAATTTATCATGACGAAAGTAAAATTAGTCCTACCGCTCGTAAATTTAGGAAGGTTGAAAAATGGTACGACCACTACAATTCTGCCATACAAGTAGACCAAACAGATAGTGTACAAATTTACCATAAGTCGAAACTCGTTCTTGGTGTCGAAACAATGCCCTTCCCGCAGCTTTTTAAACCTTTTCAAGATCTGATTTTTGACTTAGGAGGAACCACTGGAAGCCTCGGCACCCAAAAAGAAAGAATTGTTTTTCAATCGTCTTCTTCTGATGTGAAAATTGCGCCTGTAATTTGCTGGGAGTCGGTTTACGGTGAACACGTTGGTGAATACATTAAAAAAGGAGCAAACCTTATTTTCGTATTAACAAACGATGGATGGTGGGACGAAACGCCTGGTTACATTCAGCACTTTCATTATTCTCGATTAAGAGCCATTGAGACAAGGAGAAGTGTCGCCAGATCAGCAAATACAGGGATTTCATGTTTCGTTAACCAACGAGGTGATGTTTTGAAGTCAACAGAATGGTGGGTTCCTACTTCAATTAACGGCACACTCAATACTAATGATACACTTACTTTCTACGCTAATTATGGCGATTATATCGGTAGAGTAGCTGCTGCATTTTCAATCCTTTTGCTAATATGGACTTTTGTTAAACGATTTTCGACAGAAAAGATAAACTAATGAAAAAATGCCTATTTTACTGCCTAGCCTTTTTTGAAGGACTGCTAGTAATGGCAATAGAAATTCTTGCTGCTTCTTATATCAAACCAATTTATGGAGCGTCTCTAACCGTTTGGACCAATGTATTGGCTGTAACATTAATTGGACTTGCGCTCGGTTATTTTCTTGGTGGACAAATATCAAAAAAGAAAAACCTCAACATTTTAAATCCAATTTGGATGACAATAGGTCTTTTGTTGCTAATATTACCGACACTAATGAGTAAGACTAATCTATTTTGGATTAGTATCGAAACAATACCTGGCTCATTATTATTAACCGCCGCAGTTTTATTTATTCCAATAACTCTTTTGGGATGCGTCATTCCAATAACTATTAAACAACTCTCTAATAGTATTTCTGAAACCGGAAATGATACCGGAATGCTGTTCATGTTATCTAGCATTGGAGGGATAACTTCTGCTATTCTTACTGGATTTTGGTTACTTCCAAAATATGGAACAACAACTTGTTTAGCTATTTTTGGATTACTTCCTATTGGTTTAGGTATTATCGGCTATTTATCAAACAGACAGTTTTTACCAATAATTACTTTGCCATTAATAATATCGCTTTTGATGTACTCAAAGATCATTCCGTCTACAGAACATTCTATGCAGTTAATATACTCAGCCGAAGGAATCATGGGAAATATTAAAGTAGTTACTCAACCATATCCCTCTCGTTATAGGGGCGCACAACATGCGCAAACCTTGTTCGTTAACAATATTGAGCAGACTTCAATGCGAGTTGACCAACCACAATACAGCGCATACGATTATGCCTATTATTTCCCTACCGCTACTAGTATTTACCCCCGGGGTAGCAAAGCAATGCTCCTTGGCCTTGGCGGTGGTACTATAGTTAAACAGTTTAACAGATTAGGTTTCGATTTAACCGTTTGCGAACTAGACGAAAGAATAAAAGAAACTGCAATAAATTTTTTCGAAGTAAATCCGAAAACCAATATCGTTGTTGACGATGCCCGACATTTCTGCGAAACTTCATCCGATAAATACAAGGTGATTTGTTACGATATGTATCATTCCGAAATGCCACCATACCACCTTCTAACAAAAGAAGCGTTTTCGACTGTTTATAATTTACTGGATGCTGACGGGTTGCTTATTATTAATTTCTTTGGAAGAATAAAAGGTAAGAATGGAAAATCTGCAAGATGTATTTACAAAACACTTGAAGCTGCAGGATATCAACTAACGATGTTTATTACCCCAAATCAGCCCGATAATCGCAACCTAATTTACCTCGCTTCTAAAAAGCCTCTAGATTTTTCTGCTGTCAACTATCAGGAACCTGGACTGCCAAAATTAAATTCTATCCGCCCACATATTATGGATGTATCAAATGTAGATTTTTCTGACGCAATTATTCTTACTGATAACTTTCCTGTGTTCCCTCTTATATATGAAGCTGCAGCTAAGTCATTTAAAAAATCCCAAACAGATTACTATACCAAAAAATTTATTGCTAACGGTATTTCTCCATATTAGAAGTTTATATTTGAAAAGTGAGCAAAAAACATTCAAATAGTATAGCACAGGAGATTGTTTTTAGCAACAATTTACTTGTCGTTTTTTTACTTCTAGAGGGCGCTGCTGTAATGTTAGTAGAACTTGCGGGAGCAAGAATAATTTCTCCATATTATGGTGCATCACTCACAACTTGGGCTTCTGTGCTTGGGGTTACAATGTCTAGTTTAGCTATTGGGTATTTAGTAGGCGGCCGAATAGTCGACAAGCATAAAAGTCCAACGAAACTTTTACTGTATGTTCTTTTTGGGACTGCGTTATCCACTTTATTGATGCCGTATTTAGGGAATAAATTTATGTTTTCCTTTCTCGAATGGCCATTGGAACTTAACGTTCTCAGTCTCGCTTTCATTATTCTCACACCGACTTTATTGTTATTCGGAACCATACCTCAAATAATAATAAAACTGCGGTCCGATGAATCTCACGATACTGGAAAAATTGCTGGATTATCTTATGCAATATCCACCGTAGGAGGAATTGTTGGAACTTTTTTAACCGGTTTTTATATTATTCCAACCTTTGGTATAACGCTACCTTTGATATTTGTAAGCATATTCCTTTTAATTGGCCCATTCTGGTTCTTGTTAGTTAAGCAGAAAAAATGGTACATCCTTATCTACCTTCCTCTTGCATTCTTAATGGTTAAACACTATAATTTCAATCAAAAATATAAACAATCTTCTGGTATTCGAGTTCAGCATTATAACGAAGGACTTTTAGGTCAGCTTCTGGTCGCTGATTATCCATATCAAGATCGAAATGGCGAATTTAAATACAATCGAATGTTAATGATCAACCGAATGGCCGAAAGTACGATCGACCCTCAAACCAATGAAATAATTTTTGGGGAATACATCCACGTGATGATGAAGGCAATAGACCCCGTTTCGGATGGTGCAGATGTAATGCTTCTTGGTCTAGGTGGTGGAAACTTGATAAAGCAATTCCAAAAAAGAAACTTCAACATAGACGTCTGTGAACTCGATCAAAGAATCGCAGATGTTGCGTTTGAATATTTTGGAGTAAAAAATGAATTTAATCTTCAAATTGATGATGCTAGGCATTACCTTCGAACCAATAAAAAAAAATACGACCTCATCGTTTTTGACGTGTTTAAAGGAGAAAACCCTCCAGCATATTTGTTATCAAAAGAAAACTTTGAACACCTCAATTCCCTTATTAAACTAAACGGCATTATCGCGATTAACTTTAATGGATTTCTCAATGGAAAAATTGGGAAAAGTGGTCGATCGATAATCAAAACAATTTTAAATAGCGACTACCAATTGCGATTATTTACCTCCCAAGGAAAAGAAAACGAGCGGAACATGATTATGATTGTTTCCAAACATACCATAGATTATACTCCATATCAAAACAGTAAAGTTTATGCGGAATTATATTCTGGCCAATTAATTAGTGACATTAGGAATTATGAAATACCTGTTTCTAGCGTAGATACTGCAGATGCTCTAGTATTAACTGACGACAAACCAATTTTAGACATAATAAATGTTGACGCTGCCAAAAACTGGAGAGATCATTATAATTTATACTACACGAACAACTTCATAAATCAAGGTATCCCTATGTTTAAATAAATAGGCACGATTATTTCTACCCAAGAGTTATTATGAAACCATACACATTACTTTTCATCGTTGTCTTATCTGCTTGCGCTGGAGGAAAGAACGCGGGCAAATCTGACCTTTCAGGTTCAAAAACTGAAGAAGATTGGGCAACCAATGGTTACACTGCAGGGACAATGCAAGATTTTTCGTCGCTAGATGGGTGCGGATTTTTAATCGTAACGAAAAACATGGAACTACTACCTATCAACTTAGCTGAAGGATTTAATAAAAATAACCTTGCTGTTTGGGTTAAATACCATAACCCTAAATCAACGCAAACAACTTGCATGAAAGGCAAACCTATTTTAATTGATGATATTAAATTAAGATAACACTTTGCCTTTTCCAAGAATAGGAAAAAGAATAACAGGAATAAAAAGTGAACTGCCAACCAAAAGAGCACTCACCATCAACCCGAGATAAGGAATTGAATAAAATCCGAAGAAAAAAGTGGATAAAATTCCGCCAATAGTAGAAGTAAAGTATACTGTACCTGCATTACTGCCAATTTTCTTAACATCTTCAGAAATTAACCTAACTACCATCGGACTAACCATACCAAACCCAATTAGCTGCGGCATCAAAAAAAAGATGCACGAAACAATTATTCCCGTTCTTAAACCCATATCAATAGCAAGTATTAGCTTAGATGTAATGGGCATTAAAAGAACTAAAATCGCAGAAACTGCAACTATTACATAAAGAGTTTTTTGATTTGGTTGCTTTTTAGAAATTAAACCACCAGTATAATAACCAATAGCTAGCCCCCCTAAAGTAATTGCTAAAACAGAAGCCCAAACGTATAATGATGTTCCGTAATACGGAGCTATCATTTTTGCACCAATTAACTCTACTGCCATCAGTGCCCCTCCCTCAATAACGAGCGTAAAAAATAAAAACCAATTAGGTGCTTTCTTGTTAAACATTGTGTTTGTTACTTTTGAGCAAAACAAATATAGTGTTTCCAAGTACAGTTGAGAAAGTTATTTAAATACCACCCGCAGTCTTCTGAGGTTTTTTTAGAACAGTTACTAGTTTCAAGCAAACAAGACCGTCATTTTACTTTACTATATTCTGGCGGAAACACTTCGAACAGAACTGTTAGTAATAGATATGAATGGATTGCTTCTATAGGCTCCTTAGCTGTAATTTCCCCCACAGAAAACTGTTTTGAAGCTCTAAAAGCATTTCACAAAAAGTCTGATGATTGGCTTTTCGGGTGCTTATCATACGACTTAAAAAATGAAATCGAAACGCTGAACTCCAAAAACGATGATAATCTATTATTTCCAGAACTTCATTTTGTTCAACCAGAAGTCGTTTTTATTAATAGAGACAATGCTATCGAATGCCACCACCATGAATCGTTTGACATTCAATCAAAACTTGAAGCAATTGAAAGAATTGAAATTCCTAATTCTCAGTCAAAGGTAAAGTTTCAATCAAAAATTTCCCGCAAGGAATACCTTAATGCTATAACTGAATTATTAAAAAACATTAAATATGGAAATATTTATGAAATAAATTATTGTCAAGAGTTTTACTCGTCACCAAATAACTTTGACCCTCAAGTGACCTATTTGAATATGCTAAAAAAATTCCCAACGCCTTTCTCATGCTTTGTGAAACAAAATAGCCGCTATATCTTATCTGCAAGTCCAGAACGGTTTTTAAAAAAACAAGGAAATAAGTTAACATCACAACCAATAAAGGGAACAATACGCAGAAGCGCTAACCAAAAGGAAGATATGCAGCTGGCAAACGAGCTTCATACTAGCGATAAAGAAAGAAGCGAAAACATTATGATTGTTGATTTGGTTCGTAATGATTTGGCAAAAATTGCAAAAAAAGGCACTGTAACCGTTGACGAGCTATGTGGCATTTATAGCTACCAAACAGTTCATCAAATGATTTCCTCGGTAAGTGCACAATTAAATGATAACTGCCACCCTGTTGATGCTGTGAAATCATGTTTTCCAATGGGCTCAATGACTGGAGCGCCTAAGGTTAAAGCAATGCAGCTGATTGAAGAATTCGAGCATACAAAACGCGGAATTTACTCTGGTGCTGTTGGGTATTTTTCACCTAATGGTGATTTCGATTTTAATGTAATTATTAGAACACTACTCTATTCGGAAATAAATAATTATCTTTCATTAATGGCGGGTAGCGCAATTACTAATCTATCAATTCCAGAAAAAGAATACGAAGAATGCTTATTAAAAGCTAACTCTTTTTTTGAATTAATCGGTAAATCGACAGATATAACAAATGCTTAACCTTTTCAAAAAATATCTTGAAAAGCATAGCCTTATTCGGGAAAAAGGGAAAATACTATTGGCTGTAAGTGGAGGGGTTGATTCTATTGTGTTAGTTCATCTTTTCAAGCAATCAAACATTGAGTTTGACATTGCACATTGCAATTTCTGTTTACGAGGAAAGGATGCTAAAAACGATCAAGAGTTTGTTGAAACCTTAGCAAAGAAGCTTAATGTTACTTGTCATGTTAAATTGTTTCAAACCGATTCTTACGCCAAAAAAAATGGCGTTTCGATACAAATGGCAGCGCGAGAGCTACGTTATTCATGGTTTAACCAACTGGTTGACCTCCATAATTA
>JABHTA010000164.1 GCA_018669945.1 Flavobacteriales bacterium | reverse complement strand
GCTATATATAGATCCGGAGATAAGGAAAACAATAAAAAATGCGATACCTCCAAAAGCGGGTTTAGATGTTGAACTCCATCTTACATTGACATCATGGGTTCTTATACCAAGGTTACTTGAGAATTTTAATAGAACTTTATTCAATAGAAAAGAAAATAATATTGAAATAAGAAAGTACCCAAAATATATCGCGAATAATAATGACGGTTGTTCTATGGAAATCTTTGTTAGCATGAAGATTTAGTTAATGATGCGAAATTACTTTTTTTTGCTTCTAAAACAAGCTGACAAATTCTTGAAAAGGTGTTCCATTAATATCTTTTTTTGAAAGGATAGGTGAGTTTAATTGCCAGTCAATGTTTAGGTTCTGATCGTTCCAAAAAATGCATTTTTCAGATTCTTTATTATACAAATTTGTGCACTTATAAGAGAAGATTGTATTGTTTTCTAAGGTAGCAAACCCGTGAGCGAATCCAGGAGGGATCCAAAGCATTGTTTTGTTTTGCTCGGTTAGTTCAATTGAAAAATGCTGGCCATAAGTCGGTGATTTCTTTCTGATGTCAACTGCAACATCCAGAACGGAACCACTAATTACACGAACTAATTTTCCTTGCGCATAAGGTGGGTTTTGAAAATGTAGTCCTCGAAGCACTCCTTTTTGCGATTTACTTTGGTTATCTTGAATAAAATGGCAAATAATTCCTACTTTATTAAATTGGTTTTCATTATATGATTCGAAAAAATAACCTCTTTCATCTTCAAAAATAGTTGGTTGAATGACCATTAAATCATTAAGTTTCGTCGTATTGAACTTCATTAGGGTTTTTTATTAAAAATAGATTTATACCACGGGACTTTTTCTGTCGGCACATCATCATAATACCCATACATCTGCCCATGCCCATATCCATATCCATATCCATATCCATATCCATATCCATATCCATATCCATATCCATAGTTACTTCTTTCAGGGTCGACACTGTTTATAACGAACGATAGCTTGGATATTCCATTTTCCTTAATAAGTCGATCTGCGCTATGTACGAAGGATTTTTTGGAATAATCAGATCTAAAGATATAGATTGGATAATCTGCTTTTTGGATACACTTAATACCATCGGTAACTAATCCGACAGGTGGATTGTCTATCATTACTAGGTCATATCTCTCCTTTAATTGGTCAATTATTTCGTCAAGTTTTGCACTAATAATCAGTTCAGAAGGGTTAGGAGGGATTGGTCCGGCGGTAATAAAGTCGAGACCTTCGAGTTCACTACTTTTAATACAATCATCAATACTATTTTTATTAATGAGAAGGGTGCTCATTCCAATTTCGTTGTCAGCGTTGAATCCAATATGAATTTTCGGTTTTCGCATATCCAAATCAATAATGACTACCTTTTTTCCTGTGAAAGCAATTATTCCAGCAAGGTTAATGGCAATAAAAGTTTTGCCTTCGCCAGAAACTGTGGAAGTTACAGCGGCAATTTTTGGACCTGGAGTATTTGAAATAAATTGCATATTAGATCGCAGTGCTCTAAAGGATTCTGCAATCATAGATTTAGGGTTTCGATCAACTACTAATTGCGAAATAGGAATATCTCGTTTGTATTTCGGAACAAGACCAAGCGCACTTAGATTGGTTGATGAAGTTTTAAATATATCACCTGTTGAGCACAATGTATTATGCATTAAATATTTAAATAATATAAGAAGCATGCTTAATATAATGCTCATTAAGATTGCGACAATTAATGCGACTTGTTTATTTGGAGAAACTGGTAGGGACGGAATAAATGACCTTTCTAGAATAGTATTGTTTGGCACAAAGCCTGCCTTAGAAATTTGGTACTCTGTTCTTTTTTGAAGAAGTAGTTCATAAAATTGCTCATTAATGGCAAATACTCGTTCTAGTCTTGCAAATTCTAGCTCTTTTGTAGGTATTTCTAGAAAACTACTTTCAAATTCCTCTGCTTTCAATTGAACGTTTAATATTCGACTTTCAAGTTTTACAATGAACGATTTGATACTTTGTATTAATATTTTTTTCTGGATGGCAATTTGATAATCAATTGATTTTATGGTTTCATTACTAAGCTTAACATCGTATAAGAGTTCTTCTTTTTTGATTAATAATTCGTGTAAATTTTTGATTAAACTGGAAATACTTGCCTCAAACTGGGTTCCTACAAGAAGCGGTAAAAGGCTGTACACATCGATTTCATTACCTTCTTTAATAATTGTTTTTTCAATTTCCTGTAGGATTTTGTTTTCCATTTCGAGCGTTACCAATTCTTGTTCGAGGCCACCTAATCGTTCTAAATAAATTGTGGTGAATCCATCTGATTTACTAAGTTTATTATCTTTTTTAAACTGCTGAATTGAGCCTTCTGAAGATTGAAGTGTGCTGTATACATCAGCAAGTTGATTGTTTATATAATTTAGTACGTTTTCGGCACTTTCTCTTCTTTTTTCAACATCATATTTGATATAACCTTCTGCAAGTGCTTGAGAGACGTCAGCCGCTTTTCTTGCGTTGTGATCTTGGAAACTAACCTCAACAGTTTTTGCAGATAAATTTAGTATTTTAACAGAGATTCTTTTTGAATATGAATTGATTAATGAGTTGATATCGTTTATTGTAAAGAAAAACCTGTTTTTATTGACTAGATTTTTTGTTGCATCAATTGCTTCATAATTCCGCACTATCACTTCAATATTTAATGGTAATAATTTGTTTTCAACCCCAATATCTATAGCATATTCAACTTTGTCTAAAGTTAGTAAGGCTTTTTTTTGTGACAAGAAATCAATGTAGATTGATTTGCCCAGAATTGATGAGTCTTTGATTGTGTAATTTATAAAAAATGGTGAGCTCAGATAATTTTCATTAGTTAAAAATTTACCTTCTACAAAATAACTTTCTTCCAGCGGTAAGTCAGATAAAACTAACCTAAGAAATTCTTTTGATTTAATTAAAGCTATTTGGCCAGAAATATCATTAGAACCATACATTTTGTCGACTTCCAAAATTTGGTTTGCCCTATCTTCTTGACTTATTTGAAGTGATGCAGATGCTGAATATAAAGGTTGTGTATAGCGCAGGTAAATTAAATATCCTAATGAATTAAGAACGGCAAAAGTTATAAACCAAATTATGTTCTTTCGGAGAATATTAATCAGAAGGCTTAAATCGATTTCTTGATTTAGATTCTGACGATTAGAATTTGTGTTTTCGATATTATTTGAGGAAAGTTCCAAACTTTATTGACCTAGCACGCTACTTAATACGAATATAGTAGAAAGTAGTGATGTTGAAACAGAAATAAGGGACACAATAGGATTTAATTCACCAACAATTTCAACAATAGGTCTAACTCTTGGTTCAACATAAATTATATCATTAGCTTGAAGTACCATGCTGCCGTCTTTCATCCCCGAAATTGTAGAAAGATCAATCAAATATACATCCGGGTTTTCTTTATCTCCACGAATTACCTTAATTTGTGCTGCTTTAGCATCACCTCCAAGACCACCAGTCATCGCAATAGCTTCAAGTAGCGTTGTATTATCATTAGTTATACCAAGAACAGTGGCACTTCCACTTCTTCCAGGAAAAATAATTACTCGTCTATTAATTACATTAACAATTACGTATGGTGAATTGTAAAATTCGGAATACAGTTCTTCAAGATACAGTTCACACTCTCTTAATGTAATTCCCGCAAGTTTGGTCCTTCCGATAACTGGAAGTTTTGTTGTTCCATCGAATTCTATTTTGTAAGACGTGCTTACATCCCTTCTAATTACCTCAGCATTCCCAATGTCTACAAGTTGAAATCCGTCATTTGAATATATTTTGAACTGAATGATGTCATTTGAGGCCAATTTGTATTCAGTTCCAACGCTATCTGGAATTTGGCTAAACTGATAATCTTCAGGTGTTCGAAGCATAATACTTGGGTCCATCACTTTACAGCTCGATAAAGCAGAAATAACAGCAGCAATAAATAGTAAACGTTTCATTTTTTTTCTTTCTATGGGTGCAAAAGTATTATTTCTTATTCGCTTCTAATAACTCAAAGTACAATTGTTTCATGTCAAATGCTAATCGATTGTACGAGAATTTGGATTGTACGTGATTCCATCCACATTGTTGCATTGATTTTCTAAGATGGTTGTCGTTTACTACTAAAGCTAAGTTTTCGAAAAAAGCTAGCTCATTGGTTACGTCTGATAATAAGGCTGTTTTTCCCTCAATTATCACATTTTCGATTCCGCCAACGTTAGTTGAAACAATAGGTAGGTTTGCCGCTTGAGCTTCTATTAGACTCACTGGGGTACCTTCGTTAAGGGAGGTAAGTGCAACTATATCAAGACCGGGATAGACGAAAGATACATCCCTAATCCAAGAGGTGAAAGTCACATGTTTGTTTTCTTCTCCAGTTCCAAAGTTTAAACCTAAATCTTTGCAGTTTTGCTCTACCGACTTCCTTAGCTCCCCATCACCAACTATAAAAGCACGAATTTTTTTCGGGGTGTGTTCGTGAAGGTATTTTATTCCTTTTAAAAAAAGTATGTGATTTTTAATTGGAACTAGCCTACCAACTATACCAATGGCAACTTCATTATCTTTGACTTTATATTTTCCCCTAAATGCAGATCGTTTTTCAGAATGATTATCATGAAATCTTTCTAAATCAAAACCAAGCGGAATTACTTTAAACTTATTGGATGGAGCAATTTTGTGAATTCCGGAAATTTCTTTTTTCTGAATATCACTAATGGCAATTAGTTTGGTTGATTTTTTGGCTAAATACTTTTCTACTTGTTTGTAAAGTGTTGTTTTGGCTTTCCCGAAATACGAATGAAAAACATGTCCATGAAAAGTGTGAAGGATTATTGGAACCCTCATCTCTGATGCTGCTAGTCGCCCAATTGCACCAGCCTTTGATGCATGGGTGTGAACTATATCAGGTTTAAATACTGCAATAATTTTCTTGATTTTCTTGTAGGCTATTCTGTCCAATTTGAAATCGATTTCTCGTTTCATCTCAGGAATGATTATAGG
>JABHTA010000179.1 GCA_018669945.1 Flavobacteriales bacterium | reverse complement strand
CAGCTCTTTTTGGAACATTCATTCCGTTAATTTTAGACAAATATAAAATTGACCCTGCCTTAGCAACTGGTCCATTTATTACAACCATGAATGATATTCTTGGGTTGTTTATCTATTTCTATATCGGTAGTTTGTTGTATTAAAGGGGTACGAATCTATTGCTAAATTTCTTTAAGCAACCTATCTTTATTAATTAGCAAACCCTTCTCAATTTCAGCATACGCGTCTGTTTTCAACATCTTAACCTCATTATCTACGCCAAGATCTTCGATTGCTTGCAGCACGTAGGTTGTAGTTAATAAGTCAGTATCAACAGCCGGTTGATACCTCCAAACTTTGTATTCTTCGCTTTTAAGAACAGATATAATATTTGTACGTTCTAAGATTTCTAATATTGATTGTAACAAGCGATAAGGAAGTTTTGTTTCCTTTAAAATAGTATCAAAGTTGGGAGCTGCACTAACACTTGCGAAGCGTTTAATAATAAAATGTAAAACGTAAAGGGTAAGTCGTTTTCTATAAGAGCTACTAATGTTAGTTGATTCTTCCTCTAATCGATATTGACCTACGTTTTGATGGGCAAATGATAATTCTGCCCCAAAAAGAATAATTAACCAACTTAGCTGTAGCCATGCTAAAAACAATGGAATGGCAGCAAAACTTCCGTAAATTGCATTATAACCAGCAACACCAATTTGAAAGTAAACATAAACCCACTGTACCAATTCGAAGATTGTACCGGCAACTACCGCCGCAAAAAATGCCGATTTCCCATTCACCTTCGTGTTCGGCATAACCATGTAAACAACGGTAAGTAACAGCCACATAGTTATATATGGGACTAGTTTTAAAACGAATTGAGCACTATCATTTACCTGTTCAATCCCCAGTTGTTTAACCACATTAATAACCGAAGATGATACAAGCACCGATGCGCTATTTGCGACAATTAGCAACACAGGCCCTAATGCCATTATAGCTAGGTATTCAGTGAATTTTTTGAGTAATGTTCTATCTTTTGTTATTCCCCAAATCGCATTAAACGACCTTTCTATATTACCTAGTACTTTAATCACTGACCAAAATAAAACTGCGACTCCAACACCGGCGATAAGACCACCCTTGGTGTTTTCAAGCATTCTGTGTGAGAATTCAATCACGTTTTGCGTAATTTCTTGATGAGCACCTAGGCCCTCTTGAACTAACTCATCGATAGCCTGCTCCATTCCGAAGCCCTTTGCAATTCCAAAAGCCATTGCGATAACAGGCACAAAAGAAAGCAAGGAATAGTACGTCAATGCAGAGGCCCGGAGTACACATCGATCTTCATTAAACCCTTTAAGCGCCATTACGATTACCCGTACCTGCCTAATTAAGAATGATTTTGATTTTGGCAGGTCTTCTAATTCCTTTAGCCAAATACCCTTTTCAAAAAAATATTTAAATTTTTGAATCACTACGACAAATCTAAAACATTTGCAGCTTTGAGAAAAGTGTTGTAATAATGTATATTCGCTATCTTGAATAAGATTAAAAAAATATTAGTTGTAGTTGGCACTCGTCCAAACTTCATTAAGGTAACGCAGTTCAAAAAAGTCGTTTCAAAATACCACTCTCAATTCGAGTTGAAAATTGTGCATACCGGCCAGCATTATGACGAGAAAATGGCAAATGTCTTTTTTGAACAATTTGAATTAATACCAGACTATTTCCTTAACATAGGTCAAGGAACACCAATCAGTCAAATGGCTGCAATTATGATTGGACTTGAGGAGCTCCTATTTCATACTTTTCAAGCCGATTTAATGATTGTCCCTGGTGACGTAAATTCAACTCTTGCTTCGGCCTTGGTGGCCAACAAAATGGGGATTCAACTCGCTCATCTTGAGAGCGGATTACGCTCATTTGACAATACAATGCCGGAAGAGTGGAATAGGCTCTTAACCGATGAGTTGGCGAATTACTACTTCGTTACAGAAAAAAGTGGCTTAGACCACTTAAAATATGAAAATAAAAAAGGCGAAATTTTTCATGTTGGAAACACCATGATAGATACAATGATTGGCTTTGAAAATCAAATTCAGTCAAGCACGATTCGCTCTGAATTAAATCTAGAAGTTGACAACTTTATTTTAATGACCATTCATCGTCCTTCAAATGTTGACTCTAAAAAAGGGCTTCTCAAATTACTAGATTTACTTAAATATTTAGACAGAAAATTGAAAGTTGTTTTTCCTATTCATCCGAGAACGGCGCAACGTATTATAGATTATGAACTAGCTGATGAGTTTGACAACTTGCAATCACTTATTCGAACTGAGCCGATGAGCTATTTCGATTTTCAGAAATTGGTGGCTGATTGCAAATGTGTGTTAACCGATAGTGGCGGGATACAAGAAGAAACTACCTTTCGTCAGAAACCATGTTTAACCCTACGCGAAAACACCGAACGCCCTATAACAATAGAATTAGGAACCAATACGCTCGTCCCTTTTGAAATTGAGGCAATCAAGGAACATTTAGAAGCAATCTTCCGGGGGAGCTATAAACCAGGTGAGATTCCGCCCTTGTGGGATGGAATGGCTACAAAACGTATTATTGACATACTCGCTTCTAAATGAAAATTCTGTACTATTCAGGGCACCCTCACCTTAGTTTAGCAAGTCCGTCTGGTTATGGAACCCACATGAGGGAGACCATAAACGCATTTGAAGAATTAGGACATGAGGTGCTTCCCTTGATTATCGGTGGGCAGGTGCTTCCCAATTCTGAAGAATCTTCTCTTATCCAAACCTCTCCTTTTAAAGAAGTTAGTAGGAAATTTATTCCAACCTATCTTTGGGAAACCTTGAAAGATTTCCAGCTTAAAAAAATAGAAACTCAATCCTATCAAAAATTGATGAATGAAGTGTCTACCTTTAAACCCGACCTGCTTTATGAGCGAGGTGCCTACCTAACCAAATCAGGGAT
>JABHTA010000163.1 GCA_018669945.1 Flavobacteriales bacterium | reverse complement strand
ATTGTGTTCTCTAGCTGCGAGGAAGAAAATAAGGCACTGTCGCCTGACATTGTCACAAATGATGCAACAGCAGAAGAAGGAGCGGCCTCTGGAGCAATGCCTAAAATTAAATTTGAAAAAGATCTCTACGATTTCGGTGAAATTAGTCAGGGGGAAAAAGTATCGTTTTCATACTCTTTTACAAATACGGGAGACGCAGATTTGGTAATAACTTCGGCACAAGGTAGCTGTGGTTGTACCGTGCCAACGTGGCCAAAAGAGCCAATTAAAACAGGCGCAACAGCACAAATCGATGTAGTATTCGATAGCAATGGAAAATCAGGTAAACAACACAAACAAGTTACAATTGTAGCGAATACATCTCCAGCAACAAACATAGTGGCATTAACCGGAAGTGTAATCGCTCCAGAAGAAAAATAGAAATTATGGAAGAATTATTAGGTGGCGGAGGAATGGGTAATATTGTAATGATTGGAGCAATTGTTATCGTGTTTTATTTTTTTATGATTAGACCCCAGCAGAAAAAGCAAAAAGAAGAAAAGAAATTTAGAGAGGGTCTAAAAAAAGGCGATAAGATTGTTACCGCAGGAGGAATTCATGGTAAAATTGCAGAAACAAAAGAAGCTACTGTTACCATTGAAGTAGAGGGAGGAATGAAAATGAAACTGAATCGAAGTTCAGTTTCTATGAGCTATTCCTCAGGAGATACTGATGGAGTTGCTGAGATTCAGGAAACAAAGTAATTAAAAAACTACCTCGGGTAGTTTTTATTTTTTGAGAGCTGAAAAAACCATAGAAAGATATAGAAAAGGCTTTCAGCTTTCAAAGAATGTGAGTGCATTTCTGGTTTGTCTTTCATTAGCTATATTGTTTTGGGCGCTAAAACTATTTTCGAATTCGTACACAACAATTGTCGAATTTCCGGTTAAATATGTCAATTTTCCGGCAAACAAAGTAGCCGTTAATTATGTGCCTAATACCCTTATGGTAATGGTGGAATCGTACGGGTATGATTTACTCACTTTCGGCCTTTGGAGCGATGTAGATTCCATTATTATAGACGGCAAAGACCTCCGGCAAAAAATGGAAGGGGGAACGTTAATCTCATACATATCAACCAAAACGATGTTGTCTAAGGCAACATCTAGTATAAATTCAGATCTATTAATTAAGGAATGGCTGATGGATACCATTCCTTTTGATTTTGAAGAAAAAATTACGAAAATGGTTTTAGTAAACCTCGATTTAAATATCACTTTCGACCAGCAATATGCTCAAAAAGGTAAACTAATAATGAGACCAGAAGCAGTTCAAATTAGCGGCCCTAAATCTTTGTTAGACACGATAAGCCGTTTGAGCACATCTCCAATAACTCTCAATCAGATTAACACAGATGTGTCGTTAAGAACTCAGATAATAACCAATGATAATCGTGTTCAGCTTCAACAAAAGAGCGTATTTGTTACAATAGAAGTTGAAAAGTTTACTGAATCTCATAAAATAATTCCGATCACATTTGTTAATGTGCCAGACGGTTATGTTGTTAAAACTTTTCCCAACGAAGTTGAAGTTGTTTATCTTGTTGGTTTAACTGATTATGAAACAATAAAGGCCTCTCAGTTTAAAGCGGTAATTGATTTAAATGAATTAAATGAAACCCCAACAAAGCTCAATGTGCAACTCATCCGATCGCCAAATAATGTTAACATAATAAGGCAAAATCCGACTAGTGTAGAGTATATTATTAGGAGGTTATGATGTATTATTTAGAATTGGTATATTTTTTTGAGTAAACAAAACTACCTACTACAAAATCATAGTTTGTTAATTTTTATTGCATATAATTTTATATATTTCAAGACACAATAAATTCGAAACTAGTTTTTGGCATTTAAAAACCATTATTCACTAAAAGCTTAATTAAGATATTTATGAAAGCATCAGATTTATTTATTAAAGCTTTGGAGAACGAAGGGGTAGAATACATTTTTGGAATACCTGGTGAAGAAAACTTAGATTTTCTGAATTCACTAAAAAACTCCAATATTAAATTAGTTCTAACCCGGCATGAGCAAGGTGCTGGATTTATGGCTGCAACTTATGGTCGTTTAACTGGAAAACCTGGAGTATGCTTAGCAACATTAGGCCCTGGAGCTACCAATTTTACTACACCTGCTGCATATGCTCAACTCGGCGGTATGCCTATGCTAATGATCACTGGCCAAAAACCGATAAAGAAATCAAAACAAGGTCGTTTTCAAATAGTAGATATTGTTGATTTATTTCACCCAATTACTAAATACACTCACCAAATAGTAAATGGAAATAACATACCCGCAATGGTAAGGGAAGCATTTCGTTTAGCGATTCAAGAGCGCCCAGGAGCAGTTCACTTAGAGCTGCCTGAAGATATTGCCGCAGAAGATTGCGAAGATAGAATTTTTGATGTTGTAGGTTTTAGAAGGCCAGATTCGGATGAACAAGCCCTTAAAACAGCCACTAAAATGATAGAAGCAGCTAAAATGCCTCTACTATTAATTGGCGCTGGGGCCAATCGAAAAAGAACTAGTAAAGCGCTAACTCACTTTGTTGAAGCTACTGGAATACCATTTTTTAATACCCAAATGGGTAAGGGTGTTTTAGATGAGCGCCATCCCCAATTTTTGGGAACGGCTGCATTGTCAAAAAATGATTTTTTACACTGTGCAATAAATAGAGCAGATTTGATTATCAATGTTGGGCATGATGTAATAGAAAAGCCGCCTTTTTTCATGGAAAAAAATCGAACAAAAGTTATTCATGTCAATTTTTTCCCTGCTCAGGTTGATGAAGTTTATTTTCCTCAACTCAATGTAATTGGAGATATAGCGTCATCTGTAAATGCATTAGCTAATCAAATTAAGGATAAAAGTAATTGGGATTTTTCATATTATGGAAGAATTAAAGATGAAGTAGAAAGTCATTTAACTAAATATTCTGAAGATAGTCGTTTTCCTATGTTACCCCAGCGCTTAGTTCATGTAGTAAGAGAGCAGTTAGCGGATGATGGAATTGTTACATTAGATAATGGGGTGTATAAGATTTGGTTTGCACGTAATTACAAATGCTACCAACCCAACACCTTATTATTAGATAATGCCTTAGCAACAATGGGAGCAGGTCTTCCTTCTGCTATTTTGGCTAAACTTATTCATCCCGAAAAAAAGGTGATTTCTGTATGTGGAGATGGTGGATTTATGATGAATTCGCAAGAGTTAGAAACCGCTGTAAGATTAGATATCGACCTCGTTGTTATTATTTTAAACGATAGCTCTTATGGTATGATAAAATGGAAACAGGAAGGCATGGGGTTTGACAATTTTGGACTAGAATATAAAAATCCTGACTTTGTGAAATATGCAGAAAGTTATGGGTGTATTAGTCATAGACCAAAAACTGATGAAGATTTCAGCACTATACTCTCAAAATGTTTAACTACAGAAGGTGTTCATGTAATTGATTTAGCAGTAGATTACTCTTTAAATCATTCTATTTTAAACGTTCTTTTAAAAGAGAAATCCTGCATCCTATAATAACTTACCATGTTAAAAATAACATCACCATACGACTTAAGCCTAATCAAAGAGATTCCTTTGGTTGGAAAAGAAAAGGTAGAAAAAGCACTTTCAACAGCGTATGCTTTATTTGAAAACCAAAGTAACTGGATTGCATCGCATGAACGAATTGCCATTTTAGGAAGAGTTGCAACTATTATGCAAAGCAGAATTGAGGAGTTAACCAAAACTGCAGCTCAAGAAGGAGGAAAGCCACTTGTTGATTCAAAAATTGAAGTATTAAGAGCAATAAATGGGGTACAAATGGCTGCAGAGCATATTGGTCAATTAAAAGGTGAACAAATTCCGATGGCTTTGACTAAATCATCTGAAAACAGATTAGCGTTTACTACTCGCGAACCAATCGGTGTAGTGAGTTCAATAAGTGCATTTAATCACCCACTAAATTTAATTGTACATCAGGTAATAACGGCTGTTGCAGCAGGTTGCCCTGTAATTGTTAAACCAGCTTTAACAACACCCTTATCTTGTTTATTGTTAGTAGACATTTTAAAAGAAGCTGGACTTCCTGAAGGCTGGTGTCAAGCAATTGTTTGCGAAAATGAAGCAGCGGAATTATTGGTTACTGATAGGAGAATTAATTATTTTTCATTTATTGGTTCTTCTAAAGTAGGCTGGTATTTAAAATCAAAATTAGCACCAGGAACAAGATGCGCTCTAGAACATGGCGGATCAGCGCCAGTTATTGTTGAGCCAGATGCCGATATTATTGAACTTTTGCCATCCTTATTAAAAGGTGGATTTTACCACGCAGGGCAAGTGTGTGTTTCTGTGCAACGAATTTTCGTTCACGAAAGTATTTGTGATGAAGTGGCAAACCAATTAGCACAAATGGCAAGTAAATTAGTTGTTGGAAATCAAATGGATCAGAAAACCGAAGTAGGCCCGTTAATTATGCCTAGAGAAGTAGATAGGGTTGAAGACTGGGTTAATGATGCCGTAGCCAAAGGAGCAGTTTTATTGACCGGTGGAAAAAGAATATCTGATACGTGTTATGAACCAACGGTATTACTAAACCCTCCAAAAGACGCAAAGGTTTCTACATTAGAAATTTTTGGCCCTGTGGTCTGTATATATTCATATAACAATAGAGATGAATCGATTAATATTGCCAATAGTTTAGATGTTCACTTCCAAGCTGCTGTATTCACTAAAAATATAGACACAGCATTAGAATGTGTAAAAAAACTAAACGCTACTGCCGTTATGGTAAATGATCATACCGCTTTTAGAGTAGATTGGATGCCATTTGGAGGAAGAGATGCTTCAGGAGTTGGCATGGGAGGAATACAATATTCTATGCACGAGATGACCAGAGAGAAATTGATGGTATTTAAAAGTAGTGTTTTATAAAACGAATAACCATGAAAGTAAGAAAGACATTCATCATTCTATCAATATTAGTTTTAGCGACAATAGCAATTATAACACCTTTCTATTTACCTATTTTATGGAGTTTAATTCCTATTGTTCCACTTGTTATTATAGGGTATTCCGATATTTTACAAAAAAAGCAAACCATCAAAAGAAATTTCCCTGTACTAGGTCATTTTAGATATATGTTAGAAGCAATTCGCCCAGAAATAATGCAGTATTTTGTGGAAACGGACACTGAGGGGACGCCCATTAATAGACAATTTCGATCTTTAATCTACCAAAGATCAAAAAAGGTGAATGATACCGTACCTTTTGGCACCCAATTGAATGTGTATAAATCAGGATACGAATGGATGGATCATTCGATGTATGCCAGAGGTGATAAAGAAATAAATGATAAACCCAGAAAAATGGTAGGAGGTCCAGATTGCAAAAAACCATATTTAGCGAGTATATTAAACATTTCTGCAATGAGTTTTGGATCATTAAGTAAAAATGCAATTATGGCTTTAAATAAAGGAGCCAAGAAAGGTAGATTCGCACACAATACAGGGGAAGGTTCAATCAGCCCATATCATTTAAAATATGGAGGAGATTTAATTTGGCAAATTGGAACAGGATATTTTGGATGCAGAACAGATGAAGGTGAGTTTTGCTCTGATAAATTTGAGAAAAATGCCACCCTGGATAAAGTTAAAATGATTGAGATTAAAATTTCGCAAGGTGCTAAACCAGGCCATGGAGGTATATTGCCAGCAGCTAAAAACACCGAAGAAATAGCAAAAATTAGAGGTGTTAAACCGCATACAGATGTCCATTCTCCACCAAGTCATTCTGCTTTTTCAAATGCAGATGAGTTAATGAAATTTATAAAATTATTAAGAGATAAATCTGGAGGAAAACCAATAGGTTTTAAGTTATGCATTGGTAAAAAGTCAGAATTTATTGAGATTTGTGAAGCAATAGTTTCAACAGGAATAAAGCCTGATTTTATTACAGTTGATGGAGGTGAAGGTGGCACTGGGGCTGCGCCAATAGAGTTTTCTAATTCTTTAGGTATGCCATTGAAAGATGGTCTATCTTTTGCATATGATACCTTAGTTGGGTTTGATTTAAAACAAGATATTACACTTATTGCTTCAGGAAAAGTTTTTAGTGGTTTTCATATTGCTAGAACTCTTGCTCTAGGCGCTGATATGGTAAATAGTGCTAGAGCAATGATGATGACTATCGGTTGCATTCAGGCATTAGAATGTAATACCAATAATTGTCCGGTTGGAGTTGCAACACAAAATAAATCATTAATGAGTGGATTGAATGTTGATGATAAAGCAAAAAGAGTAACTAATTTTCATAAAGAAACGCTGCATAGTTTTAGTGAGTTGATTGGTGCTAGCGGAATAAATAAATTGGAAGAGTTAAATAGAAAGCATATAAACAGGAGAGTGAGTATGAATTCTGTGCTAAAATACGATGAAATTTTTCCTTATACAGAAAAAGGAAGTTTATTGAAGCAATCATGAAGTATTAATTATCTTACCCTAAGAACCTGAGAATAGTTGATGTGATTTTGCACTAAAATTTTGTCGCTGCAGGCAAATGAATATATTGAACTTAAGAACGATTAGCCGCAACTTTTCTTAAAGCTACTTTCTTTTGGGCGGGTGTTAAGTCTTGCACCCAATTATTATTATACGGAGTTAGAATACTCGAATTATTTAAATCTTCAACTTCTTTTTTGCCATCCATATAATCGGCTAATAATCGAAACGCTTCATGGCCTTCTTTTCTAAGAATAATCATGGTCGTGTTAACTGATGATTTCATTGCAACAGGTATTCCGCCACCAAGGTCTGCCCAGTGCCCACTTAATAGTAAATTGTTTACTGGAGTTTTGTAAGAAGCAACCTTGGCCTTCATGTTGTCTTTACCTGGCTTTTGAGCCATCATAGTCCCATTCTTGTTGCCAGTATATCGAAGGTGTGTGATTGGAGTAGCGATATCGCAATACAGAATATGATCTCTAAAGTTTGGAATAAGCTTATCTTCGACTCTGTTGATAACTATATCAGCAAACCGCTGTTTTAGCTCCTTATATTTTTCCCCGCGCACATAGTTGCCCGTTTCATCAATATCGCAACCCCATGTGTTTTGCTCGTCCATCCATGCAGGTATAAATAATGTAACCGTTCCATGCTCGGGTAACGCTAAAGACTTATCTCTAACAGAAGAAGCCAAAATGTGAATCCCACTCAAATGTGGATCTCCATGGTCTAAATCATGGCGACTAACTTTCGTGTCCGCTAGAAAAATTATTTCCTCGCCTAAGCCTAATTCTTCGGCTGGGCAATCAATACCGAGCGCAATTGTAAGTGCTGACGCATACAATTTAGCGCTTTTCAATTTTTCTTTTAATTGCGCTGGAATTGCAGTTGATGGCAGCATCTTAGTATACAAAGTTTCAGCGTCACAGGCTGCAACAACATATTTACATTTTATATTGTATTGCATATCTCTATGAAAGAAGTTAACTCCTTTTACCGAATTGTTTTCAAGTATGATATTAGAAACTTTAGATTTTAAAAATACCTCGCCTCCCATCTGTTCAGTAACATACATTAACCATTCCGGAAACGCCTGACTACCTCCAGTTGGAGGCGTTTGAAAATCGTTAGAATATGCCCAAGAAATTGGAATTAAACAAGAAAGTAGATCAGGTTCTGAACAAAATACGCTATGAAGTTTAGGATCAGTAAAATACTTATTCAATCCTTTAGTAATTTTCTCTCCATCGTATATCGCATGCGGAATAAAAGGAAGAGCGAATTTCAGCATTCTTAAGCCATGAATAGCTGTTTCAAATAGATTCATTGAATCAATGGTTCTACTTAATTCTGTATGTGTATCAAACGATTTAGAAATGCTTTTGGCATCTTTAAAAAACTTAATAATTCCTTTTTTGTCATGCGGAAATTCCTTAATCCATTCATCTCTTAATTCATCAGGGTTGTTGGTGACTAAATAATTGAAGTCATCGCTAATAAACCGTCTGATTTTTTTTTGTGGTTTAGCTTTAGGATAATCAGTCCCAATTATTTTAAAAATTTTGGTAACTAAACCATCGGGGCCACAATTGTTTAACCAATGAATAGCAGAGTCAAACCTAAAATCCTTTCTTCTAAATCCGGCTAGGTAACCACCAGGGCGGCTATCCATTTCTATTACTGCACACGACATTCCTGCACGAGCAAACATAGCAGAAGATGTGAGGCCACTAATACCTCCACCTATAATAACTACATCGTAATATTCTTTTGGATCTATTCCTCTCACTACTTAATTAATGAAGGTTGCAAGGTATGAAGAAATTTAATAAATATCTCCTCTTCCTGAAGGGAGTGATTGAACAAAATAGAAAAAGTGTCAGTTCGAGTAAAATCCTGAAATAAATTTGTTTCGATAAACGTTTTTGATTCCAAATCATTCATTCTCAATGTAGTTTTTTAGGAAGAACCATTCGAATTAACGATGAGGCACCTCATCCCATCTAAGCTAGTGCATAATAATTAGGATCAAGTTCAAAAACCAGGCTGTAATTTTACTCTAACACCAAATTGAGTCACATTCGGATTGTCGTAATGTGTTAATCTCCAAATTGCGTCAACCCTCAACATCGTCATAATATTTTCTATACCAACAGCAACTTCTATGTAAGGTTCTTCCAATGAGAAAGTAGTTTCTGGTATTATCAACTCTGAGTTATGTTTGTCAGAAAGTTTCCCATATACACCTTTAGCGCCAACAACCTCTCTCAACATTAACTTCTTAAATAGTGGTACCTTATTAAAGAAAACTCCTTCGAAATGGTGTTCCCAAAAAACGGATATGTATTGGTCGCTTGCGAATTCGTAGTAGTTCATTAGATTATACGCATCGTCAGAGAAAAAATAGGTCTCGTTTCCGTTGTGCAATTCGAGATATGTGTAGGGGAGTGTGCCCCAAATTCTACCTACTTCAATTTTGTACTTAGAAGTCCCATAAATACCTAACCTTATTTTTTGTGTTATTGCCAATTTAGCCTTGTGGTATTCATAACTACTGCCAAGTAAATTCGGTATTCCATATGTATACTGAACATCAAACATTGGAAAATCGCTACCTAAACTGGTTCGATTAAATCCGGTTTCTAAAAAGCGTTCCAAAAAGCTATAATGGTTGCTAATTGTGAATTCACTCGTTGTAATTGATGAAACTGAAACGGTATTAGATAAGTTGTAATCAAACCTATTAAAGTTTATATCGCCTAATGCCCATATTTCTCGATTATCGAACCTAAATTGAGTTGTTAAATTATTATTCCATGTTCTTTCATAAAGACCATAGAATTCTTGGACCCCGTTCATTAAATTACCTGGAGTAATTCTGCTCAATGAGCTAATTAAGTTGTCTGTGCCTAAAGTAGCGCCTCCAGTGCCTAATTGTTCTAAGTCTTTTTTATACGAAAGTTTTATAAATTGCCTCGGATTTCTTGAAGGGTAGTAGCGGAAGCTCGCTCCGTATTTCCACTGCTCGTCAAAAAAGCCATATGCTCCATACACGTTTATTCGCAAATCTGGGTTAACTACATTGCTGGTTCTTGCAGCTAACTTAACTCTATTTCCCTCAATTGAGTTAAAACTGTACATACCAAGGTAGGGACCAATTTCGATGTAATTAAAACGGTAGTAACCTCTAAGAATGTTGTTCCACATTATGTAGTACGGTGAGCTCATGACCGAATCTATACATTGATAAACGGCTGCTTCATTGACTGTTAGAGGTATATGTCGAGTTGAGTCCCAAATTTCTATACCACAGTCTTCTGCACCCTTTAAAATTGTTACGGTTGCATCTTTCGCGTATATTGAATCATTAGCTAACTGGTTAATGCTAAAGTCTTTATATGTTGTTGTTTTCCTCCCTATAAACTTCTGATACTTGGCGTTGTGAGGAATCAAGAAACGCGCATTTAATTTGAGCTGATCTTTGGTTAGCATCCACACTTCATCTTCAACTTCCGAATATTCTTGTTCTACATGAAAATTGGTGATGAAATTAATGTTTGCATCTTTTGCCATTTCTGCTTCAATATGCTTGATCGCATAGGTGGTATCATTTACCCAGAAATTACCCTTGAATGTTAATTCTTGCTTTCGTCTTGGTTGGAACTGAATATTGTAACACCATTTGTTTTGAATCATTGCACTATCAACCAAGTAGTATCTGTAGTGAATTAAACCGTTGTCAGCTAAAGGACTGATAAAACTTCTATCGAAAATAGTTACGTGATTATGGTAAATGTTCACGTTTTGGTACATGTCACCAAGTAGTGCAGAAATACTTTCGTTTTGGTATCCTGAAATTTCAGTAGCTTTAATGTACTCTCTCTCTTTCTTGGGTTTCTTTTTGTAATAATAATCTGAAACAGTTTCTCCTAAAAATGTAGGCAAAAATGGGGAATCTTCTGATGTAGAATCAATATTGGCGAAAATGAAATCGATTGGCTTTAGAAGAAAGAAGTTGATAAGATTCTTCTTTGGGTTATCGATGTCAATTTCAACTTTATTATAGAGTTCGTATGAGTAGGCATCGAGTTTCTCTCTGTTGTTAGCATCTTTATTGGCTACAATTCTTCGAAAGATGGTATGGGCAGGGTTTTCATAATCCTTATCAGGTTTAATAACAACTTCACCTAACACTTTTTGTTCCACTTTAAGTTGAAAATCTATAATTTGATTCCTGTCTTTTTTAACTAATTTAGTTTCGTTATAGTACCCTAAAAAAGAAGTTTGAATTTGTTCCGTTGCGTAATAGGATTCTATTCTGTAGTTACCTTCAATATCTGAAGTCGTACCTATTTTACTATCAACAAAACCAATGGTAACATAGGGTAGTGGTTCTCCAGTTTCAAAGTCAGTCACCTTTCCTTGACAAATTGTTGTTTGCGCAATAGAACAGCCATAAATAAAAATGCCCAACGAATTTAGAAGGGCACTCCTTGAAAATATTTTGATAACTCCCATCGTTATTCGGGAGGTAAAATTACAATTATCTTACCTAAGTAGTCTGATTTGTTTGTGCTTTTAATAACTGAGCTAAGTTAGTAACCGAGCTGTCATGACTCCTTACAAATGCATTTTTTTTGTCCCAAACATAGCCGGCAAGAACTGAACATATTTTTCTGTTAATTCCTTCTTCTGATTTTTCAGAAAAGAAAATAGTTTGAAGGCGTCCATCGTACCAGGCTTTAACGTAAGTTCTAAAAGTGTCAACACCTTGCTTTAAGTGTTTAGCGTATAACGTTTCCCAGTCTTGTTTGTTTCCTTTTAGTTCTTCACAAATTAATTCTCCACTAATTCTAGCGGATTCGCATGCGAAAGTTACTCCTGAAGAAAATACTGGGTCTAAAAATTCTGATGCGTTGCCTGTTAGCACATAGCCTGGACCATATAGCTGTTTTACAGCAGCCGAATACCCGACTATCTGTTTTGGCTCGAAAAACATTTCGGCCTCATGGAACCTTTCTGGAACTTGCGATATTGATTTTAAAAGGGATCTAAACTGATTTTCGATATTTCCTTTCTTTGTTTTTATTTCATTCTCGTAACCAACAAATCCAATTGATGTTTTACCATTTGAAAAAGGGATTGTCCAAACCCAAAAGTCTTGTGTATGAGCAATAACTGTTATTCGATTAGATTCTATGTCGTCAGGTCTGTTTACGTCATCTACTTGAGTAAACATTGCAGCTCTTGCAGGGAAGTCCGTTGGTTTGTCGAGGTTTAACAATCGAGGTAGCACACGGCCATAGCCGCTACCATCAACTATATATTTCGCTTTTATTTGAGATTGAATGCCGTTAACATCTTTTACCGTTGTTGTGGAGTTTACTCCTGCAAATTGTACATCAATAACAGAAGTTTGGTAAGCAATTTCTACACCCATTTTTTCAACTTCATCAGCTAGTACTTTGTCGAAATCGTCTCTAGGAACCTGCCATGCATATGTCCATCCTTCAGTAAAAGATACAGAAAAGTCAAAATCACATTGTTTATCATTCATTTTAAAAACAGCGCCATTCTTTTCTTGAAATCCAGCAGCTTTAATTGCGGGCATTAGACCTGCAGCTTCAAAATGATCAAGACAGCGCGGTAACAAGCTCTCTCCAATTACAAATCGAGGAAACTGTGTTCTTTCTACAATTTTAACTTTAAAACCTTGTTTGTTTATAATGGAAGCAGCAACAGACCCAGATGGGCCGGCTCCAATTACTAATACATCAACTTCCTCTATATGCATATGCTCTATTATAAAATGCAAATTTAATTATCTGCTTTTACATAAGTGCTCAAATGGTAAACAATTTAAATGTCGATTT
>JABHTA010000204.1 GCA_018669945.1 Flavobacteriales bacterium | reverse complement strand
TATGTAGGAATCAAATACCCAATGGCAGGTAAAACTGGTACGACACAAAACAACTCGGATGGTTGGTTTATGGGATTAACTCCGGATTTGGTCACGGGCGTTTGGGTTGGCGCAGAAGATAGAGGTGTTCGTTTTTCAAGAACAGCACTTGGACAAGGTGCAAATACAGCGCTCCCCATATATGGTTACTATATGAACGATGTGTACGAAAATGAAGACGTTTTAATTTCAAAAAAGGACTTTGAAAAACCCAAGAAACCATTATCCATAGAATTAAATTGTACTCGCTATAAATATTCTAACAGTAATACTAACTCCCGTTCGGGAGGAGATGTTAACTTTGGCGATGACGATTTTTAAACGCACCTCGTATGAACAAAGTTGTAGCAAATGGCGATGCGGCCATTGAAGGAATAATAGACGGGATGACCTTAATGCTTGGAGGTTTTGGTCTCTGCGGAATTCCTGAAAATTGTATTAGTTCCCTTGTAAAAAAAGGAACGACCAATTTAACTTGTATATCAAATAATGCAGGGGTTGACGATTTTGGATTGGGACTACTACTCCAAGAACGCCAAATTAAAAAAATGATTTCTTCCTATGTTGGAGAAAATGATGAATTCGAACGACAAATGTTAAGCGGAGAATTAGAGGTTGATTTAATACCGCAAGGTTCTTTGGCTGAAAGATGCAGAGCTGGTGGTGCAGGAATTCCTGCGTTCTTTACACCTGCTGGATATGGGACCGAAGTTGCAGAAGGCAAAGAGGTTAGGGAGTTTAACGGTAAACCACATATTCTCGAATCTGCCTTAACAGCAGATTTTGCAATAGTTAAAGCATGGAAAGGAGATCGTTTTGGTAACTTAATCTTTAAAGGAACAGCTCGTAACTTTAACCCAGTAATGGCTATGGCTGGTAAAATTACTATCGCTGAAGTGGAAGAATTGGTCGAGCCAGGAGAGTTAAACCCAAATCAAATTCATACTCCTGGTATATTTGTTCAGCGAATATTTCAAGGGGTTGATTATGAAAAAAGAATTGAGCAGAGAACTACTCTCTCGAAAAACTAATCAACAAAACTTAAGTTATGTTAGATAAAGTAGGTATTGCAAAAAGGATAGCGCAAGAGTTGCAAGATGGTTGGTACGTAAATTTAGGAATTGGAATTCCTACACTTGTGGCGAATTATATCCCGCAAGGAATCAATGTTGAATTTCAGTCTGAAAATGGACTGTTAGGCATGGGGCCTTTTCCTTACGATGGTGAAGAAGACGCAGACCTGATTAATGCTGGAAAGCAAACGGTTACTTTACTGCCTGGCGCATCACTCTTCGATTCTGCAACGAGCTTTGCGATGATTAGGGGGCAACATGTTCAGCTCACTGTTCTTGGCGCAATGGAGGTTGCCGAAAATGGAGACATCGCTAATTGGAAAATTCCCGGTAGAATGGTTAAAGGGATGGGGGGTGCTATGGATTTAGTAGCGTCTGCAGAAAACATTATTGTTGCTATGATGCACACCAACAAAAAAGGAGAATCAAAGATTCTAAGTAAGTGTACGTTACCTCTAACGGGAGTTGGTTGTGTGAAAAAAGTGGTAACCAACTTGGCAGTCCTAGAAATTATTAATGGAACATTTCATTTAATAGAGCGAGCTCCAGGTGTTTCTGTAGAAGAAATTCAAAATGCTACTGAAGGAACATTAGTTGTTGAAGGAGAAATTCCTGAAATGCAATTGGATTAGTTTGAGAAAATGGGGCCGTCTATTCCCTTACCAAATTTGAATGTTGGCATTATTACTAGATATGTTCCTCCTTCATTGTAAACATCAAAATCAATTTGAGGATATTCCTTTTTTAATAATAACGTGTCTTCAGGCTTGTTCATAACTACAAAATTGAACTCTTGCTCTAACCCATCATCTTTACCATAATACCACCACTTATTATGCCCTGTGTATAAGTTTGGTTTTAACTCTGGATAGTAAATAGCGTATATTTTTACCCCAGATGATGAAAAATATGTAGTCTGTTTTGCGCTCCAATATGTGCTAACGCCATTTTTTAATCCGGGCACTTTATCGCATAGGAGATCAATATCCTTTACTCTCTGGGGCTGATATTCTGTTGCCCTCGACATAACAACATTTTTATCTAACTTGCCAACCATCAGCCCTAAAACAACCGCCAATACTAGCGAAAGTGTTATGGCGTATCGCTCTATATATCTCATGCTAAAAATGTGCGTACTGTTTATACATAAAATAATAGGTGCGAAATAAAATACGAATACTGAATATCTTAATTTAAATGGGTTATCAAGGGTTCCCAGCAATAATGGAGTAAAAACTGTTGCTATAACAAAAGCGACAAAAAAAAGATTCATTTTCAACAAATACCTTTTCCTAATACAAAAGAGACTCTGTCCTATCGCGGACAGGCCAACTATGGAAATAAAGGTGTTAAAATTGAAACTAAATAAATGAGATGACCACATTTCAAAAAACACTGCAGCCGATTTTTTCCACATGGGAACGCTTAACGAATACCCTTGTTTAATAAACGACCAGGATGTGCACTCACCAATGGCCCTATAGATAGCTTGAGCGAATAAACTTGCGGTAATTACAACGCCCGCTAATACCAAAGGCTTGGTCTTTTTAATTAAAAAGCTTGAAACAAAAATTGTAATTAAAAAAGGTATTACGAAAAGTACTGAAAATAGCCCATCATTTAGCGTTCCAATAAAAACCGCCAACCCTAGTAACGAGATCAATTTTTTCGTGTCTTCATTAATTTTTAGATAAAAAAGTAGTGCTAATAGCGCGAGTATAAATGCAGACGTATGAAACCCATTGGATAAAATTTGAAATGGAATAATCCATTCTTTACCAAACGCTGCTGAGCCGATAATAAAAGTGAAAATAAATACAACTAGCGAACTTGCTATTTTTACTTTTTCTTGTGGTAACAGCTCTTTTGCAAGCTGGAATATTATAATGATGAATATTGAAACTTGAACAAGGCTATAAATTATTCCAGACCAAACAATACTCCTTATGAGTGCATAAATTGGAAAATAGATAACCATGTCTGGAAAAAAATTTGGCTGCCCATTTAATTTAAACTCTCCAAATCCCTCCCCTTCGATAAAGAACTCTTGAAATAATGAAGGAAAGTACATGCTATCTGAATTGAACATGCGATCAAAAAAAGAATGGTCCATATCAGCATATGCCAACAATACCGACAGGTACAAAAATACTACGCTGATTATAAAAATTACCCTGCTCTTCAAACTAACAACAAAAGTGATTTTCTAAAAAGACTACTTCGCAACTAGACTGCTATATTTTGCCAATTGAGCGGCTTTAATATCAGCCAACTCCCCTTTCGGTATGGCGTTAATTAACCCTTTTGTATACTCTGATTGCGGGTTGTTATAGATTTCGTCAGCGTCACCCATCTCTTCAATTTTACCTTGATTCATCACAATCATTCTGTCGGCCATAAACTTGACAACTGATAAATCGTGTGAAATAAAAATGTAAGTAAAATTAAATTCATCTCGAAGCTCATTCAGTAAGTTAAGCACTTGGGCTTGAACTGAAACATCAAGTGCAGAAACGGACTCATCACAAATAATAAACTGTGGGTTTAAAGCTAACGATCTTGCTATGCAAATTCGCTGTCGTTGTCCTCCAGAAAACTCGTGAGGATAGCGATAGAAGTGTTCTTTCCCCATATTTACTCTTACCAGCAGCTCAACAACGCGATTCATTTGTTCTTCTTCTGAACCTAATATATTATGAACTCGCATTGGTTCCATAATAGCTTCGCCAACAGTTAAACGTGGGTTTAAGGATGAATACGGGTCTTGAAAAACAATCTGCATATCTTTACGGTAATTCCTCAATTCCTTAGTAGAAAGGGTGCCTAGGTCTATCCCTTTATAAATAATTTGTCCTCCATTATTGTTAACTAATCTTAGAATCGTTCGCCCTAAAGTTGTTTTTCCACAACCAGATTCCCCTCCCAAGCCTAGCGTTTCACCCGGATACACATCAAAGGTTACATCGTCAACCGCTTTAACAACCTTGGTTACATTCCCGAAAATATTCTTCTCTAGTGGGAAATATGTTCTTAACTCTTTTACCTT
>JABHTA010000118.1 GCA_018669945.1 Flavobacteriales bacterium | reverse complement strand
TTTATTCAATAACACTAAATTTAACCATTCCAACAATTCTATCTTTATCTAATATCTGGATAAGATATATTCCAGTTACTAACTCTCCTTTATCCAATATAAATGTTGGAGGGTGCACATGATTGTATTCTCGAACTTTTTTTCCTACAACATTAACTATATTAATTGTTAAATGAGATGATTTGGTATATGGGATATTAAGAATTGCAATATCTGAAACAGGATTTGGATATAGTTTAAGATTCAATAATTCGGACTGATAGATAGCAGTTGAACTACTATCAGGGATATAATAACTACATGAATCTGCATCAAGATCTATTTTTAAATAACAATCATCCACATAACTATCATTATCAACTCCACCAGTCCTTTCTCCCATTATAATATATTTAATAAATCGTGTTCCTGACGGAATTGACCATTGTTTATCAATAGGGGTCCAAACTATTTGTGTACAGGAAGAAGTATCCGTTCCTAAGATTAAATTACTATTTATATCAAGAAATTCAAGAGCAACAGAGGGTATGTCTGAGCCATTATAATCTGACATATATGCTCCAAATCTTGCTTCTGTAATACCTGCATCAATCTCAATATTATAATTACTTACATCTATTGTTTGTGATGCAGATCCAAAAACAGACTCTATACAAAGTCCTCCAACTCCAAAATACTTATTTCCAGTAAATGGTGTAGTTCCTGAACATTGTCCGGAAGATAATGATTCCAAAATACCACTTTCAACAGTCCAAGAGTTGATACTATCTTCACCTCCAATGTTTTGTAGTAGATTATCCGTTAATATACTACTATCCGTTCGGAAAGAAATTGGTACTGACCATTCAGACCAAGCTAAACTTCTATCTCTATACCTTACTCTCCAACAGTAATCTGTTGAGCCATTCAGATTGTTTACTAATTCATCTGTTAAAATATCATTTGCTTGAGTATTTATATCAAAATACCAATTCTCATATTGTTTCCAACTATCAAAAACAGGAGAAGCAAAATCATTACAATCATTACTAATCTGCCATTGTGAAGCTCCATGAAGATCACCATCCTGATCAACAAAATCATCTGCCAGTAAAATCAAACAGCTTGGATTAACTGTATCTGAAGATGTAGGGAAAATACCTGACGGAATATTTGGTGAGTTATTGTTTAATCGAATAGTGACACTATCTTCTAAGCTATTTGTTTTACTAATAACATCATCACCAACACTTAATCTTTTTAAGGTAAACTTAGGGTCATTTCCTGCTTCAACCTCTAAAAAAACATATCCCCACTCATCTTGAGTTATTGTATATTCTTCATAATCTGCTTGTGGATATGCGCCCCAATAATCAATATATCCACCAGCAGTAGCAACATTTACCATGAGATGAGTATGATCTTTCGATTGACCCCTAGAATACCCATGCGTGTGGCCATAGAAATGTACTGTTGGTTTACCAGAACTTGATGTAAAAGCCTCTAACAATGAAATAACATCTCCAGTAAAACTAGTATTTCCAGGAGTCCATAGTTCTGATTTATGAGGATGATGTAATTCAGCAAACACAAAATCAATTGTATTATCAGAAGCAGTTATTGTAAGAATACTATCTAACCAATCTAATTGTTCTTGAATTTGATATGGGCCATTTGAGTTAAGGCCAATAACCCTCACATTTGAGTTGTCTTTATACCACCAATGCTCCTCATAACCTGGCGTGCCATTTTCTTCTAAATCAACATACTGAAAATACAGATTGGCATTCGCTTCATGATTTCCTAATACAGGATAAAAAGGTACAGTTGAAAATAATGGTTCTGATTGAGCAAAAAATTCATCCTTCCAATGCGAATAATTTGTTCCTGTATTAACTAAATCCCCTGGTATTAATATCATGTCAAGGTTTTCATTCGTGTTCCCTCCATAATTATTTTGCACATAATCTATTACGCCATTATTAATAATTTCCGTAAATTTTGTTGGATTATTACCATCAGTTTGCATATCGCTCATAGCAACAATATTAATTGACTTTTCATCTGCATTATTAGCTGGTGTGTAAAAATCAAACATTATTGAAATAGAATTACCTGATATCACCTGATAATAATATTTTGTATTTGCTTGCAATCCAATTAATTTTGCTGTAAAAAGACAAGATGGAGCATTTGTAATCTCAAAAGTTGTTGAGTCTATATTTCCTAATGCAGTCGTATTGCCCCACTCAACATATGAAACATCCCAATCACTATACTCCCACATAATTGTAATACTATTAGGATTTGCATTTTGCAGATAGGGATTTATAGTAAAATTCTGACTCAGTCCAATTATTGGCAAACAGAGTAATATAAGTAGGAGTTTTTTCATTCCATAAATTTACTCAATAATTTTTAAAGAAGTTCGAACTTAGGACCTAGAGGCCCACAATTTAAAGCCCTAATTATATTCTAGTTAGGTTTTTTTGTTTCTAAATCATTTAGCTAGAGCGGGTCAATTTCGAAAATGGAGTGGAGTTTTCGACCATAAACACGGTTTTAATTTCTATTTTAGATTCATCAAATCCATCAGCTATATATTACTCTTTCTAACCGCTTTTCAAGGGGCTGCTCAATTCAGTAATGAACAACAATACCAAATAGATAGTTTAAACACTATTATTGCTAATCCTAATAGCCATGACACTTCTTTAGCTGGATCATATGTTGCTTTATCAGAAATCCTCTACATTTCAAACATTGACACTTTAAAATCATTATGCGAGAAATCAAACCTTATTGCTGAAAAATCACTTTTAAAAAATAATTCAGAAATAGTTAAGAAAAGTCTTAAAATATCTATAGCAGGAGCACTAAACAATATAGGATATGTATATAAAAACCAAGGAAAAATTAAAGAAGCCTTAGCTTATCACGGGCGTAGTCTTAAAATAAGAGAAGAAATAGGTGGTAAATCAGGAATAGCTAACTCTCTAAACAATATAGGAGTTATATATAGTGACCAAGGCCAAGTAAAAGAAGCCTTAGCTTATTTCACTCGTAGTCTTAAAATAAGAGAAGAAATTGGTGATAAAAAAGGAATAGCTACCTGTCTAAACAACATAGGGTTTCAACACAAAAGTCAAGGTCAAGTAAAAGAAGCTTTAGCTTATTACATTCGTAGTCTTAAAATAAGAGAAGAAATTGGTGATAAAAAAGGAATCGCTATCTCTCTGAACAACATAGGATTTATATATGATGACCAAGGCCAATTAAAAGAAGCATTAGCTTATCACAGTCGCAGCCTTAACATCTATAAAGAAATAGGTTATAAATCAGGTATAGCTCTTGCTCTGAACAGCATGGGAAATATCCTCAATAAACAAGGTGATTTAAAGAAAACATTAATATATGGTCTAAAAAGTTTAACTATTTCACAAGAAATAGGTTCTCCCAAGAGGATAAGAGAGGCTTCAATTTTATTAAGTAGAGTATATGGAAAACTAGGAAAGGGAATGAAAGCATTAGAAATGTACAAGTTGCATATTACAATGAAAGATAGCCTGAATAATGAGGCAACACAAAAAGCATCTATTCAGCAACAAAGTAAATACGAGTACGAAAAACAAAAAGTACTAGACGATGCCGCCCACGATAAACAACTTGCCGTAGAACACGAACAACAGCAACGACAGAAAGTAATTAGTTATTCTGCCGGTGGTGGATTAGCCTTAATACTTGGGTTCTTACTCTTTGTGTTTAACCGACTAAAAATTACACGAAAGCAAAAAGAAGCGATAGATGCGCAAAAGCAAGAGATAGAAAACACACACGAACAATTGGCAGAACACCATCAAGAGATCAGCGATAGTATAACTTATGCAGAGCGCTTGCAGAGCGCCATACTCCCTTCTTTTGAAGAAGTTGATAAATACATACCCAACAACTTCATACTGTTTCAGCCGAAAGATGTAGTTAGCGGAGACTTCTATTGGTTCGAAAACGTAAACGGAAGTTCCTATGTCGCAGCTGCTGATTGTACAGGTCATGGGGTACCAGGAGCGCTTGTTTCTGTTGTTTGCTCAAATGCATTGAACCGCTGTGTTAACGAGTTTAAGTTGACAGAACCATCTCAAATTTTAGACAAGACTCGTGAATTGGTAATTGCAACATTTGCCAAGAGTGGAGACAATGTAAAAGATGGAATGGACATAGCTATTTGTGCTATTAACGGAACCAAAATGACTTATGCTGGTGCAAACAGCCCTCTATGGATAGTTAGAGAGACTGCTCTACTATCTGATATTCAAAAAAAAGAAAGAGACACTTATTTGGGAGATAAAGTCTCACTAATCGAATATAAAGCAACCAGGCAATCTGTAGGGTTATATGAAGTAATGAAGCCTTTCGAACAGCAAGATATTGAACTGCATAAAGGAGATACTGTTTACCTTTTCTCCGATGGCTATGCAGACCAATTTGGTGGCCCAAAAGGCAAGAAACTAATGTATAAACCTTTCAAAAAACTACTACTCGATTTGGTTGACACTCCTTTGAATGAACAAAGCGAGCGAATCATTACCGACTTCAACATCTGGAAAGGCGACCTCGAACAAGTAGATGATGTGGTAGTTATTGGATTTAGAGCATGAAACACTTCATGTACATATCACTATTGCTAAGCTCTTTAAGTGATGCGAGATACAGACCATTGAAACAAGCAAAAATTAAGTTGTTTTTTTCAATATTTTGGAGAATTGCTTTAGCGTGAGCTCGATAGTTTTATTCCATAAGAACCTCTCTGAAACCAATTTTATAGAAGCTTTTTTGAAATCACTCAGTTGAGTTTCTTCGCATTGACAACATTCGATAAGAACCTCACTTAGGTTTGCGGAAGAGATAGATTCTAATAGCCACCCATTGCCTTTAATTTGTTCTTTTACCGCTCCAACATTGGTAGCAATAATTGCTAAGCCAATTGCCATAGCTTCTAGAATTACAGTTGGCATGCCCTCAGAATGGCTAGGGCATACCAGTACATCACATTGTTTTACGATTCGTTGAATTTCTGCTTGGGTAACAATTTTACCATAGTAAGTAATTTGTGGAGTTACTAGTTTCTTTTCCTTTGGGATAGGCCCAATAAAATGAAATTCAAAATCTATTCCTTTGTCAATTAACTGCCGAAGAGATTTGTTTAGCTCTTCTATTCCTTTTCTGCGTTCGTACCGTCCAATAAATACAAATTTTCTTATTTCATTGCTAGGTGTCGGGTTCTTTTTTAACCAAGAAGACTCGACACCAATCGGAGTCACAAGGATTCTAGCATTAGGAACACCTAAATCTTGTAAAATAGTGGTCAGCTTACCTCCAAGAGATGTAGCAAAGTCAGCATTTAAAGACATCCATTTAGCAGTATGTTTCAGCAAAATGTATTGTAGCCTTGCACCAATTGAAGGAGCTTTTTGAAACATTTCATATCCATGAAAATTAATAACAACAGGAATGTTTATTGTTCCAGATTTTCTTTCTTTTATAAACTGCCAACCAGTAAATCCTTGGGCATAGATTAAGTCGTAACAATCAATCGAATCTTTTATTTCTTGATATATAGATTTTGAATACGCCTTGTTCTCTCTAACGTAATGACCAGGAAAACGATCTAATTTAGGAAAATCGTGCAGTCTAAAATCAATATTCTTTAGCTCCAATTCATTGAAATGATTTAGATCACTCCCTTGGTCTTTTAATGTCGAATTAAAATCTGTGCAATGAAATAAAGTGACATTTACATTGTTTTGGGCAAGGTACTTTGCAAGGTAATACGAATGCTTCTGCATTCCCCCCATAGTGTATGGGTATATTCCGTCTGTGAGTAATAATATTCGCATTACAAAGCGAAGTTAGGTCTTTTGATAAATCTTAGTTAAGATTTTATTAATTCCTTTTTCAAGAATTAACACCGAGCGGCTCAAGGAACTTTAAAATATTTGGCAACCAATTTTAGTGCAGTAAACGCCATATTTCTAATAAAAATCGTGCAATATTAGTAGGAGTATTTTTGTAATTTTAGCATCACAAATCGATATACGCTATGTTTTAATTTAACTTAATTGGCGTTTGTATAGCTCTGTTTTTTTTGCCATAAAATGTATAACTTGCTCCCGTGAAACAATTGCTACAATTCATCTTTGAACTTTCAACCCATCATGTTAAAATTCGTCAAGTTATGATACGCTGTAGCTTTGGTCTTTTTTCTTCTTTTATATGGTAGACATAACAAATAAAATCAGCACGCTTAGGGTTGCAAAAGCCCAAGCAACAGTTTCTGTGAGTAAACAAGAAACAATCGATGCAATTATCAATAAAGAGGTTCCTAAAGGAGATGTGTTTGCTTCTTCAAAAACTACTGGATTGTTGGGCGTAAAGAAAACGGCAGAGTTATTACCCGATTGTCATCCTATGCCAATAGAGTATTGCGGAATCGATTTTGAGATTAATGATTTGGACATTACCATCACAGTTAAGGTAAAGACGATTTACAAAACAGGCGTTGAGGTAGAAGCAATGCACGGAGCAAGTATAGTGGCGTTAAACGTTTACGACATGCTTAAGCCTATAGACAAGGGCATAGAAATCAATAATATTAAATTGCTTAGTAAGCGTGGAGGTAAAAGTAGTTTTACAGATGACGAAGGAAATGGTTTCACTGCTTGTGTGGTAGTTTGTTCAGATTCCATATCAGCTGGTTCCAAAGAAGATAAAGCAGGAAAAGCGATTATTGAGAAACTTAAGACTTGTAATGTCGAAATAGCAAATTACCAAATTATTCCAGACGAAAAGAGCGAAATAAAATCTATTGTTGAGGGTAATCTTTCGGCTGATTTAATAATTTTTACGGGTGGTACAGGGTTATCAGAACGAGATAATACACCAGAAGCTTTAGAGAGATTAATTGAAAGAAAAATTCCAGGAATAGAAGAGGCAATTAGAAACTACGGACAAAACAGAACTCCATATTCTATGCTGTCGCGCAGTGTGGCAGGGACAATTGGCGATACATTAGTATTGGCATTACCGGGCAGCACTAACGGAGCTAGAGAGTCTATGGACGCGATCTTCCCCGCTGTTTTGCATGTTTTCAAAGTACTTAAAGGGCATAGGCATAATTGAGCGAGCCAAAAAAAATAACAGACGCTTTTGGCCGAGTTCATGAATACCTGCGTATATCCTTAACCGATCGTTGTAATCTGCGTTGCACGTATTGCATGCCTGCAGAGGGAATAGTTTTACGCGATAAGTCAGAATTTATGACCTCAGAAGAAATTATTGAAATAGCTTCCACATTTGTGAAAATGGGGGTAAAAAAAATTCGATTAACGGGAGGGGAACCCTTGATTAAAAAGGACATCGTAAATATTCTCACTCAGCTGAGTCAGTTGCCAATTGAATTAACGCTCACTACAAATGCGGTGCTGGTTGATAAGCACATCGATACGTTTAAAAATGTTGGAATGAAGTCATTAAACGTGAGTTTAGATTCGCTGAAAGCGGAACGGATGAACGCAATTTCAAGAAGAGAATATTTCGCCCGAATCATTGCTAATATTGATTTGCTTATTGAAAGTGAGATTGATGTCAAGGTCAATGTTGTGTTAATGAAAGGTGTAAATGATGACGAAATATTGGATTTCATCGAGTACACAAAATTCAATAAAGTTGACGTTCGTTTTATAGAATTTATGCCTTTTAGTGGTAACGAATGGGATCGATCAAAGATGGTTTCACTACAAGAAATTCTAGATGTTGCAAACGAGCAATTTCCTTCAATTCAAAAATTGGAAGAAAAACCAAATTTTACATCAAGGAACTATCGAGTGGATGGATACGTGGGAACTTTTGGAGTCATTAGCACGGTGTCTAATCCGTTCTGTGATTCATGTAATAGAATTCGCTTAACTGCAGACGGTAAGGTCAAAAATTGCTTGTTTTCCGCTGAAGAATCCGACCTATTAACGCAATTAAGAAAAGGGGATGATATTCGTCCAGTGATTCGAGCAGCGGTTGCTTCTAAAAAAGAGAAGCTTGCGGGGATGGATTCATTTGAGACGGAACAGGGGAAAGAAATTTTTTCTAAAAACAGAAGCATGATTTCAATCGGTGGTTAACAGCCGCTAAAGAGATAGAGTTTTGTGCTCCGTATAATAGATTTCTTCGCTGTTTATAATTTTATATTTTTACCTGCTAATATTCACAAACTGCCATAATGAGTAACAAAACAAAAGAATTAGAGGATAGGATTGCTGAGGCAAAGTTGGGCGGTGGCGAAAAGAGAATAGCCGTACAACATAGCAAGGGGAAGCTTACAGCTAGAGAGCGGGTTAATTTGCTGCTTGACGAAGGTTCGTTTGAAGAAATAGGTATGCTGGTAAAGCACCGTTCTAAGAATTTTGGATTGGACAAGCAGGTATTTTTGGGTGATGGTGTCGTCACCGGATACGGAACAGTTAACGGTCGCCTGACCTATATTTTTTCGCAAGATTTTACGGTGCTTGGGGGGTCTTTAGCTGAAGCACATGCTGAAAAGATTTGTCGAGTCATGGACATGGCAATGAAAAATGGAGCTCCAGTTATCGGCTTGAACGATTCTGGCGGAGCACGGATACAAGAAGGAGTTGTTTCCTTAGGCGGGTATGCTGATATTTTCTTCAAGAATACTATGGCATCTGGTGTTGTGCCTCAAATTTCTGGAATTATGGGTCCATGTGCTGGTGGAGCGGTTTATTCTCCAGCGTTAACCGATTTTATTTTAATGGTTGAGAACACTTCTTACATGTTTGTTACAGGGCCTAACGTGGTAAAAACAGTTACAAACGAGGAAGTAACGGCCGAAGAGCTTGGGGGGGCATCCACACATTCAACAAAATCTGGGGTAACGCATTTTTCATGTGGAAATGAAATTGAAGCGATAACTAATATCAAGAAATTGCTATCCTATATCCCTCAAAATTGCGAAGAGGAACCACCAAATTTAGATTATGAAGAAGGTGATGAGTCAAGACATAAACTAAACGACATTGTTCCAGAGAACCCCAATCAGCCTTACGATATAAAAGAAGTTATTGAAGGTGTTGTTGATTTAAATACTTTTTTTGAAGTGCATAAAAACTATGCAGAAAACATAGTTGTTGGTTTTGCGCGAATCGGTGGCCGATCAATAGGAATTGTAGCAAACCAACCGGCTGTTTTAGCAGGTGTTCTCGATGTAGAATCATCCAAAAAAGGGGCTAGGTTTGTACGTTTTTGTGACGCGTTTAATGTTCCGTTATTAGTTTTTGAAGATGTTCCCGGTTTCCTCCCCGGAACTGACCAAGAGTGGAATGCGATTATAACTAATGGAGCCAAATTATTGTACGCTTTTAGCGAAGCTACTGTACCGAGAATTACCGTTATTACAAGAAAAGCTTATGGTGGGGCATATGATGTAATGAATTCGAAACATATCGGAGCAGATATGAACTACGCTTGGCCAACTGCAGAAATTGCGGTTATGGGGGCAAAAGGAGCGGCAGAAATTATATTTAAAAATGACATTAAGCAAGCCGATAATCCAGAGGAAAAATGGAAAGAAATGGAGCAATTATATTCAGACATGTTTGCCAATCCATACCGAGCGGCCTCGAGAGGGTATGTTGATGAAGTTATTAAGCCGCATCAAACTAGAGAAAAATTAATTAGAGCATTTAAAATGCTAGAGAATAAAGCAGAAAAATTGCCAAAGAAAAAACATGGAAACATTCCTTTATAAATTAAGTACTATGAAAAATAGAATTGCATTAATATCTATACTAATGGTTGCGATTGCTATTATGTCTTTTGTTGTCGTTAGAGAACACGAACATTACAAGACCATTGAATTAGGCGCTGAAGCTCCATTATCGGAGAAAAGGTTGATGGATGTTTCGGGAGAAGAGTTTTCGTTAAACGATTTAAAACAAGAGAACGGACTTTGTGTAATATTTTCTTGCAATACGTGTCCTTTTGTTATTGGAAGTGAAGGCAGCCAAGGTTGGGAAGGGCGGTACAATAACGTTGCGAAAGATTGCGAGCAGTACAAAGTGGGAATGGTTATGGTAAACTCTAATGAAGCTAGAAGGACTGCGGGAGATTCAATGGCAGACATGAAAAAAAGGGCGAAAGAAAAAGCGTTTCTTAGTAAGTATGTTATCGATAATAATTCAGAATTAGCTAATGCATTTGGGGCCAAAACGACACCGCATGTGTTTTTATTCGATTCTGATATGAAGCTCGTTTATCGAGGAGCGATTGACGATAACCATAAAGATCCAGATTTTGTGGATGAGGCGTTTCTTTTTGATGCAATAGATAACTTAGCTTCTGGAGAAGATATTGATCCGGCCGATACTAAGGCAACAGGTTGCAGCATTAAACGCGTCAAGAATTAGTTCTAATTAAAAACTAGTAAGCACTCCATAATATTATTGAAGTAGAAGAAAAGTATAACTATTCTACTATTACGTTATTTTTTCTTTGCGCGTTATCCGTGAAAACACCAAAGATCTGCTTAAGTAAACCATTCTGTGGCGTCACTATTTGAAAAATAGGAGTTTAATATATGGCCGCGAAGTAACATTGTGCTAAAATAGTTTCCCTACTTGTTATCTTTCGTTCTTTATAGTGCTTATTTTTGTTCAAAACAGAGTAAATGAATATTCTACTACTTGGGTCTGGAGGAAGAGAGCATGCGCTGGCATGGAAATTGGCACAAAGTGATAAGTTAGGCAACTTATACATTGCACCTGGTAATGCAGGTACTTCTGCTTGCGGTGAAAATTTGGCGTTAGATATTTCAAACTTCGATGCCATAAAAAACGAAGTATTGTCTCGATCAGTAGATCTGGTTATAGTTGGTCCAGAAGCTCCCTTGGTAGAGGGTATTTCGGATTATTTTGCTAATGACAGCAACCTAAAATCTGTTCCAGTTATTGGTCCCAAAAAGGTAGGGGCTACTTTAGAAGGCAGCAAGCAATTTGCTAAAGAATTTATGTTTCGTCATGGAGTGCCAACTGCAAAATACCAATCATTCAATAAATCGAATTTGCATGAGGGGTACGCTTTTCTTGGTACGCTTCAACCTCCGTATGTTTTAAAAGCAGATGGCCTAGCGGCAGGAAAGGGAGTTTTAATCCTTGATGATTTAGAAGAGGCAAAAACTGAATTACGCTCAATGATCGCTGATAAAAAGTTTGGCGAAGCATCGGAAAATGTTGTTGTAGAAGAATTCCTAAAAGGAATTGAGTTGTCTGTATTTGTATTGACAGACGGGGAGTCTTACAAGATTTTACCATCTGCAAAAGATTACAAACGAATTGGGGAAGGCGATACAGGGTTAAACACAGGAGGCATGGGGGCTATTTCTCCCGTTCCTTTTGCAGATTCTAATTTCATGCAAAAAGTTGAAGAACAAGTTGTTAAACCGACCATTGAAGGCTTTAAAAAAGATGGCTTTGACTACAAAGGCTTTGTATTTATTGGCTTAATGAACGATAATGGTAACCCATCAGTTGTTGAGTATAATGTGCGTATGGGAGACCCCGAAACAGAAGTTGTTATCCCAAGAATTAAATCTGATTTAGTAGAAATGTTTAGAGCTTGCGGCAAAGGAACACTTGCAGGTTACCATCTCGAAATAGATGAACGAACTGCTGCAACGGTAATGCTGGTATCTGGTGGTTATCCGAAAAGTTATGAGAAAGGAAAAGTTATTAAGGGTATTGATTCCGTTACGCAGAGCACCCCTTTTCATGCAGGAACAGCGGAGCAAGGAGCTGATATTGTAACTTCCGGAGGCCGTGTGCTAGCGCTGACATCTTTTGGTAATACAATAAAAGAGGCGCTGGATAAGTCGTTTATAAGCGCTGAATTAGTCGATTTTGAAGGGAAATACTATCGCGCTGATATTGGCTTTGATCTTGTCAACGAATCGACAGTTGTGTGAAAAATAGAATATCTAGAACCTTAACAATTTTTTATATTCTTTGCTGCTATGTTTTGCTTCAGTTTGGCTGGTGGGCTTATCAATTAGTTCAACTAAATAAAGAAAACATTTCGCTTACCCAATTCGATAATGGTCAACTCGCCGAGAGAGAATTTCTGAATAAATTATTTATGATATCAGGCGAAGGATTCGTTTTTTTAATATTAATTATAATTGGAGCAGCATATATTTTACGCTCATTTAGAAGAGAAATTCAACTAGCGAGACGACAACAAAATTTTCTATTGTCTATCACACACGAGTTAAAAACGCCTATTTCGACAATCAAATTGTATTTGCAAACATTGCTGAAAAGAGATTTGGATGAGGTAAAGAAAAAGGACGCGATAGCTACTATGCTTCATGAGAATGAGCGGCTTAATGTACTTGTAGGTAAAATGTTATTGGCGGCAAAAATTGATGATTCAGATTTTAAATTAAATAGAGAGAAAGTTGATTTATCTGCTTTAGTAGCTGCTGAAGTTGGCCGACACTCTTATGAAAACACTACGATTGATACAGAATTAGGTAATGAAATTTTAGCATCAATAGATACAGAATCAATAGATACAATATTATCTAATCTTATCGATAATGCTGTAAAATATGACTCAACTAGAGTTGTAATTTCATTAAAAAAAGAGAATAGTCAGATTCTTTTAATGGTATCAGATAACGGTCAAGGAATTGATGAAGTAGAAAGGGAGAAAATTTTCGAGCGTTTTTACAGAATAGGAAGTGAAGATACAAGACAGACAAAAGGGACTGGACTAGGTTTATATATTGTAAAAACACTGATAGAAATGCATGGAGGATTGATTACTGTCAGTAATAATTCTGAGAAAGGAAGTACTTTTACAATTCAATTTAATGCAGAATAAATGAGTAAGAAGAAAGCAGTTTTAATGATTCTAGATGGTTGGGGCCATGGTGATAAAACTAAATCTGACGCGATATTCAACGCCGATACTCCATTTATAGATAGCCTGTACGACAAGTACCCACATTGTGAATTGCTAACTGATGGTGAAAACGTTGGATTACCTAAAGGACAAATGGGAAATTCGGAAGTTGGCCACCTAAACATCGGTGCGGGCAGAATTGTTTACCAAGATTTATTAAAAATCAACAGAGCAATTGAAAGCTTCGAATTACGCGATAATCCAGTTCTATTAGAAGCAATAAGTAAAGCAAAATCTTCTGGGAGAGCATTACATTATTTCGGTTTAGTTTCTAATGGCGGTGTACATTCTTCTCAAGAACATTTGCACGCACTTTGTGATATCGCAATAAAAAATAACGTTGAAAAAGTTTTTATCCACGCTTTTACGGATGGTAGAGATTGTGACCCTAAAAGTGGATTAGAATTTATTAGAAAGTTAGAGAATCATATTGCTAATACACCTGTTGAGTTAGTCTCTGTTATTGGAAGATATTACGCCATGGATCGTGATAAACGATGGGAGCGTGTTAAAAGAGGGTACGATTTACTAGTAAATGGAGTTGGCCAGCGATCAACAGATATGGTCGGAGCAATGCATACATCATATAGGAATAACATTACCGATGAGTTTATTGAACCTGTTGTTAAAGTAGACCCAAGAGGTAACGCCATTGGCAGAATTGAGGAAGAAGATGTGGTAGTTTGCTTTAATTTTAGAACAGACCGCTGCAGAGAAATTACAATAGCATTAACGCAGCAAGATTTTCCGGAGTATGGCATGACATCAATTTCGTTACATTATGTAACTATGACAAATTACGATAAGTCATATAATGATGTTCATGTACTTTTTGAGAAAGACAACCTTAAAATGACTATGGGAGAAGTGCTCCAAAACGCTGGAAAGTCCCAAATTAGAATTGCAGAAACCGAGAAGTACCCACATGTTACTTTTTTCTTTTCGGGAGGTAGAGAAGAAGAATTTACGGGCGAAAAACGCTTGATGGTAAGCTCACCTAAGGTGGCTACTTACGATTTACAACCCGAGATGAGCGCCCCAGAAGTTACCTCTACCATTGTAGTGGAGTTAGAAAAAGGAGAAACCGACTTTGTATGCCTCAATTTTGCTAATCCTGATATGGTTGGGCATACAGGTGTTTATTCTGCAATTATTAAAGCAGTAGAAACTATTGATAGCTGTGCACAGCAAGTAGTAGAAGCAGGAGTTGAAAATGGTTATTCGTTTGTAATCATAGCCGACCATGGTAATGCCGATTTTGTAATTAATGCCGATGGTTCACCCAACACCGCACATAGTACCAACCCTGTTCCATGCATTTTGATTGACAGTACTTATACATCAATACAAAATGGGATATTGGCTGACGTTGCACCAACTTTACTTAACATTTTAGGAGTAAATCAACCCGTTGAGATGACGGGAAGATCACTTATCTAGCAATATGAAAGAATCCTGTCAAAGGATCTTCAGCTTCAGCTAAAGTAAGTACGTAGAAATAGACGCCATCTCTTTGTCCAGCACCTGACCAGTTGTTGTTGTAGTTATCGTCATACAATTTTCTTCCCCATCGATCATAAATAATTAGGTTATTATAGGGCCATTTCTCTAAGTTAAAGAAATGTAAATACTGGTTGTGTGCATCACCGTTAGGGGTGAAAATTAGTGGAGCAATAACTGAACAATCATCAAATAGTATCTCTACGTTTGTGGTATCATCTAATCCACATTCGTCAGTGGCGATTAATGAATAACCTAATTGGTCTGTTGGTGTTAATTGCGTTGTTATATCAGTGGCATTACTAATTAAACCACTTCCTTCCCATTTAAAGGTATAAGTACCTGTCCCTCCAGTTACACTTCCAATAGCCTCTACGGTATCACCTTCACAAATTAAATAATCTGGCAGAGGAAATAATGTTACATCATTATATGTAGGAACAGCAATTGAGAAAGTATGATTAGCTGTAAATCCGCATCCATCAGTTACCGAAACTGAAACAATAGTATCTGTATTAATCGTTATTAACATGCTAGAGTCTGATGCTGAAGCGTCATTACTCCAAGTGTAGGTCAA
>JABHTA010000056.1 GCA_018669945.1 Flavobacteriales bacterium | reverse complement strand
ATGTACGGTGAAGCCATCAAAGAAATAATCGGCTGGTTAGAAAAAGCGGTTACTGTTGCTGAGAACGAAGGACAAGGAAATGCGTTAAAACTATTGATTGAGTATTACCAAACAGGTAGTCTAGAAAAATGGGATGAGTACAACATCGCTTGGGCGTCTTCTATAGATGGAGACATCGATTATATTAACTCATTCATAGAAGTATATAACGACCCGTTAGGTTATAGAGGTTCTTACGAAACTGTTATTCAAATCAATGACTTTGAAGCTTCAGAAAGAATGTCAATTCTTTCTGAAAACTGCCAATATTTTGAGGATAATTCTTCAATCATGGATGAGCACAAAAAGAAGAGTGTAGTCGGTGTGTCTTACAAAGTTGTTAACGTTGCTGCTGAAGCCGGTGATGCTTCTCCTTCTACTCCAATTGGTGTGAACTTACCAAATGCAAATTGGATTAGAGCTGCTCACGGATCAAAATCTGTTAGTTTAGGAAACATCGTTGCTGCGTACGAGCACGCTGGGGGAAAAGGAATTCTTGCCGAATTTGCTTACACTGAAGATGAAATTGCTAGAGCTGAAACTCATGATGAAGTTGGTGAAAAAATGCACACTGCATTGCACGAAGTAATTGGACATGCATCGGGTCAAATTAACGAGGGTATCGGAACACCTAAAGAAACGCTTAAAAACTACGCTTCTACCCTTGAGGAAGCTAGAGCTGATTTAGTTGGTCTTTATTATTTATACGACAACAAGCTAATCGAGATGGGGCTTATCGAATCTCTTGAAGTTGGTATGGCTCAATACGAAAGCTACATAAGAAATGGTATGATGCTTCAATTGAGAAGATTAGAGCCAGGAGCAATAATTGAAGAGGCGCACATGAGAAACCGGCAATTGGTAGCAGCATGGGCATTCGAAAAAGGTGCAGCTGATAGTGTTATTACAAAAGAAGTTAAAGAAGGTAAAACTTACTTTGTTGTTAATGACTTTGCGAAGTTGAGAGTTCTATTCGGAGACCTATTAAAAGAAATTCAACGAATTAAATCTGAAGGAGATTATGAAGCTGGTAAAGCCTTGGTTGAAAATTATGGTGTACAAGTTGATCAAGCTATCCATGCAGAGGTTTTGGAAAGAACCTCTAAATTGAATATTGCCCCTTATGGTGGATTTATTAATCCTAAATTAGTGCCTGAAATAGATGAAGCTGGTAAAATTATTAATATTAATGTTGAATACCCAGATGATTTTGAGACGCAAATGATGGATTATGCTAAGAATTATTCGTTTTTACCTAGTGTAAATTAATTTATGAGCTGTTAATAACAGGTTAATAACCTGTGAATAACTTAAAGGGGCGTAAGCCCCTTTTTTGTTGCCTTTACAATTTCTGATTTGTAATTTTACTTAAAGTTTTTTTTTAATAAAATGCCCATCGGAAAATCAATTTTAAATCTCAGAATTATGAAAAAAATCTACTTATGTTTGATAGTATTACTAACCCTATCACTAGATACAACTAATACCTTTGCCCAATGCGGAACAGCACTTTCTCTGCCATGGTCAGAAGGGTTTGCTAACGGAGGAGCTATTCCAACTTGCTGGACAATGGGCGGTGGTGAACCTTGGTTATTTAACACTGCAGGGCCAAACCATGTAGGTAATGGCGGAACGCTATCTGGCTCTAGTCTTACCAATGGATATTATGCAGTTGTTGATGCTTCTGGAACTGCTGCACCTGCGACTTTAACAAGCCCTCTTATAGATATAAGTTCATTGACAGTTCCTCAACTAGCATTTTTTGAGATTAGTGACAATGAAGGGTTTTCTAATTCACAATTAGACGTTGAAGTTTGGGATGGTGCTGCTTGGAATTTAGTAGGCACTTACAACACAAACACGACAGGTTGGGAAAGGAAGGAAATAGCTCTTGGATTGCTCACCTTTACTGGGCCTGCTCAAGTTAGATTTACATTCTCCGAAGTAATTACTCCAAACGATTTTTATGACGACATTGCAATAGATGATGTTACTTTCGAAGAAGCACCTACATGTCCAGCACCGAATAATTTAGGCGCCATTACCCCTAGCTCAACAACTGCTAACCTTTCTTGGTCAGAAACTGGTTCTGCAACCGAATGGGAAATTGAATGGGGACTTTCAGGTTTTGCTCAAGGAACAGGAAATACTACTATCACTAGCGCAAATCCATCCGCAGTTAATGGATTATTGAGTTCTACAACTTATGACTTTTACGTTAGTTCAATATGTGGTGCTGGAGATACGAGTTCTTGGAGTGGTCCTTTCACTTTCAATACTCCTTGCGCATCTTTTACAGCTCCATTCCTTGAAGAATTTAACGTTGCCACATTACCTAATTGCTGGACAGAAACAGGCCCAACTACTTGGGAGTATGGTAGCAATTCTATTGGCGGATTTGCCGCTTATGGTGCAGCAAATGTTCCTGACCATTCTGTTAATGGTGGCGGAACGTTTATTGGCATGGACGGATCTGATAATACAAATGGTGAGGTAAGTGTTCTTCTCAGTCCTATGATAGATGTTAGCCCATTGAGCGTTCCTACACTTAGTTACTGGGTTTTTAGCAACAACACTAATGATGCTGCTCTTAACAAGCTTATTGTTGAATTATTCGATGGAGCTTCTTGGCAAGTCATTGATTCAATACAAACTAACCTTGGACCAGACTGGGTTGAAAGAATAACAGATTTAACTAATTACTCGATTACTGGTGATGTTCAAGTGAGATATACAATAACTGGAGATAATTCAGCTGGTGGCTCTACCTTCTACAACGATATAATGATTGATGATGTTAAAATTTATAATCCACCAACTATTGATATAGCTATTACCGAAGTTGTTTCGCCAATCGGCACTGGATGCAGTTTAACAAGTACTGAAGACATAACAATCTCGGTATTAAATGTTGGCATTAACGACACTGCTAACTTTGACTTATCATACCAGATTAATGGTGGAACAATTGTTACTGAAACAGTTACTACAACATTAGAATCAGATAGTACAATGATATTTACATTTACTGGACAAGCTGATTTAAGTGCACTTACAACATTTAACATTGTAGCATGGGTATCTCTTACTAATGATGAAAGCACAGTAAATGATACAATAGCAGATTCTGTTACAAACTATGCCATTCCCCTTGTAAATCTTGGAAATGATACTACAATCTGTGCAGGTGTCGATTTAACTTTAGATGCCACAGCTGCTTTTACTAGCTACATTTGGAGCGATGGTTCAACAAATTCAACTTTGGTAGTTAATTCTGGTGACACCTATGTTGTTACGGTTTTTGATGCTGTTGGATGTTCAGGATCAGATGCAATAATTGTATCAACATCAAGTTTTATTGCTCCAAGTTTACATACTGACACGACTATTTGTGTTGGTACTTCTATTGACTTAGATGCTGGAACCTACGATGCTTATCTGTGGGAAGATGGCTCTACTAGCCAAACATTTAACGTAACTACTACAGGTGTATACACTGTTACCGTTTCGGAAGCTAGCACAAGTTGTACTGCGGCAACGTCTGTTTACATTGAGGTACTTGCTCCAACTTCAACATTTACAATGCCTGCAGCGTTTTGTGAATCGGACCCAGCATTAACATTAACAGCTTCTCCGGTAGGAGGTAATTTTAGTGGAAGTGGTGTCTCTGGCAATGTCTTTAGCCCTGCGGCTGCAACAGCTGGAAATTATGATATAATTTACGATTATTCTGAAACCTCAACTCCGCTTTATTCAATTAACCAAGTGGGTACTTTTGCTCCTTTACCAGGAACGGGAACAAATGTTCCTCTTGGAGATGATCAAGTTTCGCCAAATCTACCTATTGGATTTGCATTTAATTTCTTTGGGTTAACCTACACTGATTTTTATATTTCATCTAACGGATTCCTATCGTTTCAAGATGATGGCAGTGGATGTTGTGCTGGCCAGGTTCTTCCTAATACCAACGCACCAAATAATCTAATAGCTTTCCAGTGGTCAGATTTAAATCCAAATGATGGCGGCACAATAGAATATTTAACAGTTGGTGTTGCACCTAATAGAGTTCTTATCATAAATATAAATGGCATACCGCACTACGGATCAGGAGGTACAGCAATTGTAACTACACAAATATTGCTATATGAAGGCTCTAACATCATTGAAATACATACTACAGACGCAATACCTGATGCAGGTATTATAACTCAAGGTATTGAAAACAGTAATGGAACGATTGGCTATAGTGTTCCTGGACGAAATGGTTCCAACTGGTCAGCAACTAATGACTTTGTTCAATTTGTGCCAGGTGCCTTAACAACATGCTATAGTAGTGACACCGTTAACGTTGATGTATTTGCTACACCGGTAGTTGATTTAGGTCTTGACACTGCAATTTGTGATCCTTCTATATATACATTAGATGCAGGAAACTCAGGAAGTACATATGTCTGGAATGATGGCTCAACTAACCAAACGTTAGCCATTGATACAACAGGCTCTTATGGCGTTACTATTACTAGTCCAGATGCTTGTGTGTTCATAGATAGCATATATATTTTAGATATAGCAGCACCGATTGTCGACTTAGGTAGCGATATTGATGCATGTATTGGTGATACTGTTGCTATTGGTGTAACGATACCATCTGCAGTATATGCATGGAATACTGGAGATACAACGTCAACTATTGGTGTTTCTTCAACGGGTCAGTATATTGTATCAGTTACCAAATGCTCTATGGTTATCGACACTATTCGAGTAACATTTAACTCACCACCACTTGTTGATTTAGGGCAAGACCGCGTTTTTTGCTATGATGAATATGTCGAGCTTGATGCCGGTGTTTTCGATTCTTATTTATGGAGTGTTGATGGTTCCACAAATCAATTGATAAGTGATTCTTCTGTACAATGCACTTACACTTTAGAAATGTATGATTCTTTCGGTGATGGATGGAATGGTAATACTTTTGATTTATATCAAGACGGTGTGTTTCTCGATAGTTCAACGGCACCAAATGCTGGTGTTAATACTGGATCTGGTCCCCATTTTGATTATTTTACTGTTACACCAGGAACAATGCTGTCTATTAATCACGATAACTCAGGGCCCTTTCAAGCCGAAGTTTCCTATTCGTTATATGATGGTTTCGGAAACCTAGTTTATGAACAACTGCAAGGAACATATATTGCACCTGCTACAAATATTTGGTCAGGAGCTGCTGTATGCCCAGCTATTGAAGGCGAAGTTATAGTGACAGTTGCCGATATAAATGGATGCATAAACTCTGATACTGTTAACATTTCAAGAAGCAATCCAGATTTAGATTTAGGTTCCGACACGTCAATTTGCGCTGGTACTAGTTTAACTGCAGACGCAGGAATACATGCGTCATATTTATGGTCTGACGGTTCTACAAATCAAACATTAGATTTATTGACTGCTGGAACATACTTCGTTACAGTTACAGACTCTATAGGATGTACAAAAACTGATAGTATTGTGTTAGGTATTAATGCGCTTCCTGTTGTTGAATTAGGTAATGATACCTCATTTTGTGAAGGATCAACTTACATGATTGACGCAGGTGCAGGTATGGCTATTTACAGCTGGAGTGATGGTCAAACTAACCAAATGGCTTCCGCAGTACTTTCTGGAACCTTTTCTGTAACTATAACGGACGGGAATGGATGTTCAGATACTGATACAATTAATGTAACTGCGATAAAAGTTATTGCATCTATAACTGCTACTGACGCAACTTGTGGGAATTCTGATGGCTCTGCTACAGCACTAGTTTCGGCGGGAATAAATCCATATTCTTTCTTATGGTCTGATGGGGCAACAACAGATATAAATACAGGCCTGATTGCTGGCTTCTATGATGTAACTGCTACAGATAGTTATGGTTGTTCAGGTATTGCTTCTGTTAATATATTGAACGCTAATGGTCCGCAAATATCTTCAGCAACTGTAACTCCAAACCTTTGTTTTGGAAGCTCTGATGGTGCAATTGATATTACTGCTATTGGCGGAGCGACACCATACACTTATGCATGGAATAATGGTTCTACTGACATGAATATTTCTGGGCTTATCGCTGGAAATTATGATGTTACTGTTTCAGATATTTCTGGTTGTGAAGGTTATGCTACCGAGGTTTTAACAGATCCAACTCTGCTTACTGCTAATACCTCTGATTCATCAATTTCTTGTATCGGAAGCTCTGATGGATTAATTAACGCACTAGTTTCTGGAGGTACTTCTGGGTATACTTACCTCTGGAACAACGGAAGTACAGATATAAGTATTTCTGGTCTTGCTGCAGGAGATTATAGCTATACTGCTACAGACGCTAATGGATGTATTGTAAATACATCTATTACTTTAGGTCAGCCATCTGCTATTTCATTAACAACTGCGTCAACTGATGCTAATTGCAATGGAGACTCAAGCGGTGGAGCTATAGTTAGCGTTTCAGGAGGAACACCAGCCTATATGTACATGTGGAACAATGGCTCAACAACTTCGAATGCCATTGGATTAGTCGCAGGAAGCTATGATGTTACTGTTACTGACAGCAATGGATGTATGGAAATGATTTCTGCAATAGTTGGTGAGCCGTCTTTGTTGACTGTTGCTGTCTCTATTACTGATGCTACATGTGGTAATGCTGATGGTGCAGCTATTCCATCTGTTACTGGTGGCACATCCCCATATTTCTACAATTGGAGCAATGGTGGCATTACATCATCGTTAAATTTAGTTGTAGCAGGTAATTATGATGTAACTGTTTCGGACTTTAGCGGTTGCACTGCAACGAGCAATGCAGTTATTATTAATTCGAATGGACCTGTTACCACTATTACTCCTGGTAATCCAGTATGTTATGGAAGCTCTGATGGCTACGCTACAGCAAATACATTTGGTGGAGCTACTCCATATGCGTACATGTGGAGTAATGGAAGTACTAGCATAACTGCATCTGGTTTAATGGCTGGTAATTATCAATTAACACTAACGGACGGAACTGGTTGTCTAGGTTATTCTACTGCTCTACTTTCCGACCCTGCTAGTGTTTCCATTTCAGCTTCATCTACAGATGAGACAAACGCCGGAGCAAATAATGGAACTGCAACTGCAGCTGGCACTGGTGGATCTGGAGTATTTACTTATGCTTGGTCTAACGGAGGTGCTACTGATATGGTAGCTGGTTTAGCTCCGAACATTTACACTGTTACAGCTAGCGATGCAAACGGATGCAGTGCTTCTGCTTCTGTTACCGTTGCGGCTAGCACTGTTACTTGTGGTCTTTCTATTTCTACAACTTCAACTGACATCTCTTGTAATGGAGACGCTAATGGAACTGGTACAGTTATTAGCTCTGGTGCTTTTGGATCAACAAGTTACGCATGGAGTAATTCAGGTTCTATTGCTTCAATTAGTGGTTTAATAGCTGGAACGTATATAGTAACGGTTACTGATTCTATTAGCTGTGTAGCTATTGATTCTGTTAAAATAACCGAACCAGACGCAGTATTCATCACTTTAGGTATTGATACAACTATTTGTAATAATGTTGGTGGGTTAACGCTAGATCCTGGTGCTGGTTTTGCTTCATATACATGGTCTACCACTGACACTACGCAAAGTATTACTGTAAATGCTACAGCTACATACTCCGTAACAGTAACTGATGTAAATGGATGCCCAGCATCTGATGATGTTAATGTTACTGTTGATATTTGCGGTGGTGTTGATGAGCTATCTAACGTGTTTAGCGTAGATATTTATCCAAACCCAACAAAAGGAGAGTTTGTAATTAATGTTAATTCAGTAACAAACACTGAAGCTAACATTTCAATCTACAGTGTTGAGGGTAAATTAGTTTACTCTAATACAATGCAACTTAACAAAGGAATGACTTCAACCGAAGTTGAATTAACAGGAATTGCAACAGGCATTTACCACATAGAATTAAATACTGATACTGAATCTTCAATTAAGAAGCTGATTATTAAGTAATTGGTTAACTTTATCTTCATAAAAAAGCCTCCCGAAATCGGGAGGCTTTTTTTATTCTACAAACTTAATAAGCCGGATTCTGTTTTAATCTATTATTTATCTGGTACTAACTTCGCAGTTAGCATCTAGCGATTTACCCTCCAAGTTCGGGCGAGCAACCCTCAAGCCTTGGTTTACGTAATCTTGCAGCGCATAAGGTTTGCACAGCTTTCGAAATCACTTCCGAAACTGGTAGGCTCTTACCCCACCTTTTCACCTTTACCTCGAATCGCTTCAAGGAAATTATTCTCTGTTGCACTAGCTATGTTGTTAGAAAACCAACAACTCTTTCCGTTAGGAAGTATGCTGCTCTATGCTGTCCGGACTTTCCTCTCCCGATAAATCGAGAGCAATAGAACGTTTGTGCTACAAAACTAGGTTATTTATTCTGATAAATAATTACCTCTGTCGCACCATTTCCATATTCTAGATATGAAGCATCAGAAAAAGAAACTGCGGAATATTGTTTAAGCTCCCTCCTAATCGCGGAGCACAGAACACCTTCACCAACCCCATGTATAAAAATGACCTTAGCAGCTCTATCAGAAATGGCTCTTTCTAATTCGTTTCTAAACTTTGACAATTGCAGTTGTAACATATCTGTGTTAGACATACCTAATGCACTATCAACTAATTCATGCAAATGCAAATCAACTTCAAGTACAGCACCTTTTCTTTTGTGCTTTTGAGAAACTATCCTTTGAGTTTCTGCTTCCTTTTCTCTGATTTCTCGCTCACTTATAATTACAGGAGAATAAGATTTTAAAAGAATTAAATTAGACAATTTGTATGAATACTCAAACGAATCGATTTCAACCACTGCTCTATCAGCTAACTCAAATCGAAGAATAATTCCTTCAGAAGTCTCATCAATCACTTTAACTTTATCGCCAACATTAAAATTCATCTTACAAAAGTATTAATTCATAGTATGGACGAACAAAAAAATCCTTGGACGACACTTTCTTCTCAAATTGTATTAGATAATAGTTGGATAAAAGTTTATCATCATGATGTTCTTAATCCGAATGGGAATGAAGGGGTTTATGGAATGGTTCATTTTAAAAATTTAGCAATCGGAATAATTCCTATAGATAAAGACCTAACGACATACTTGGTGGGGCAATATCGTTTTCCGCTAAAGCAGTATTCATGGGAGATTCCAGAAGGTGGAGGAGACTTAAGTTGTAGACCGATTGATTCCGCAAAACGAGAACTATTAGAAGAAACAGGAATACGAGCGGAGAATTATCAAGAAATTGTGAAGATGCATTTAAGTAATTCAGTTAGTGACGAGAAAGCTCATGTATATATTGCAACCGGATTAACTTTTCATGAACCATCGCCAGAAGAAACTGAAGAATTGGTGATAAAAAAAGTAACTTTAAGTGAAGCTTTCAAAATGATAGTAAATGGTGAAATTACGGACAGCATGTCTGTTGCAGGTCTTTTAAAGGTGCAGCTGCTCCAAGTTCAAGGAAAATTAAAAGTATAAGAAATGCCCTTTCAAACCCGACTTTGTTCCATATTCATAGGTCGGCATAGGGATTTTTACAAAACCAAAAGCTCCGAAAAGTGTATTTACAAATTTCGACTTTGTTTTTATCCGCGTAAGATCAATGTCTAAAGAAAGAAAAAACTGCCTTTGTCTTTCGAATTCGGGTATAGAGTTTCCGTCATTATCATATATGTAATTTTGTGAGCCTCCTGTCATTCCATCTGCGCTATAACCAAAAGCTAGGTTTAGCCATGAGGGCACATAGCTACCTTTTCCACCAAAAGACTTCAAATTAATTGACAACCAGTAAGTTTGTCCATTGTAATCTTTTAACAAACGTTCGTGCCACGATTCTCCTAACACATTTGGTCTGTATTGAGCATAAAGACTATTGTGAGCTGAAAATTTTAGCAGCATACGCTGCTCCTGCCAAAGTAGCTCTTGACCAATTAATAATCCTGTGCCAAAAATATTAGCCAGCATATCTCCAGAAGATGCACCCCATTCTTCCGACAAGCCATCAAATACTTCTACAGAAGTTAAAAAAGACAGGCCTAATATTCCACCATAAATAACCGATTTTCTGTCACTTACGCCTGCCCATCTCAATGCGTTTATGCCAACAGCTCCGATATAATACGAAGTCATAGCATGGCCCATTTTATCCATTTGTAGCCATTGCTGATTATCATTAAACCAATGAAATGAGCTTCGAGGATAATCTTTGTACCACAAATTGTTTAACACTACCATTGTTCCTGTATATCCAATAATTTCAGTACCTACAACGGAAAAAGTTCTTTTTGGATTAAAAATTTCATTTGGAATTCCTAAAGAAAGAGTATCCTTATCTTCTGCGAACGATAGGATGGGCAGACAAAATATTAGGATAGATATCGTAAAATTGCACATTAGGATGTAAATATCATTAATTTAATCAGAATCCATTAATTATGACATTAGCAAAATAATTCTATTTTTGTATGCATTGTTAATATTCAATACATGAATCAAATTAAGACATCGCTTTTCTTAATTATTTTATTTGCAAATTTTGTTGGACTAATTGCTAGCGCTGCGGAATCAAGTAATGTTAAGAAAATAGGCAATACACATGTCCCTGAGGGCAATAGCTATTATATGTCCCAAATTGGGTTAAGTTATTTATTCTCAAATTTGGATGATGAGCAAGACACAAAAAAAACATCTAAAGTGACTACTTCTGATGGGGATACTTATACTGCTGCTTTTACCGTTGAAATTAAGTTTGACTATGACAAATCCGAAATCAATCAAGCTTATCTGAAAGATATTGAGGTACTTTATGCGACTTATAAACAACACAAAGAAGCATATATAGAAATATCTGGGCACACAGATTCTAAAGGATCTGAGAGCCACAACAAAACATTATCTCAGTTGAGAGCTGATGCCGTTAAAAAATATCTTGTAAATAAGGGGGTTCCTAAAGATCACATTATCACCAAAGCAATTGGTGAAGAACAGCCCATTTCTCCAAACATTAATCCTGATGGTTCCGACAATCCTGAAGGTAGGTCTAACAACAGGCGTACAGATATCAAGATTGTTAACTATTAAATCTGTTCCAATGCAAGTAATAATCAGGATAGCTTTCCTGGTCGCTGTTTCTCTGTGCATTTGTTATTCGTTACAAGCACAACGTCAGAATAATATTTGGTATTTTGGCAATGGTGCTGGTTTAGATTTTAACTCTGGCAAACCTATCCCCCTTAAAGAGGGTAAACTATTCACTGAAGAAGGTTGCGCTAGTGTTTCTAATCAATCTGGAAAACTTCTATTTTATACTAATGGTGTCAAAGTATGGGATGCTGATCATGCGGTTATGGATGAAGGTCAATCGCTTGCTGGAGGAGTTTCTTCAACGCAATCTACAATTATTGTCCCAACTCCAGGAGATAAAACCAAATATTATATTTTCACTGCTGACGAAAAAGCTGGCCCTAAAGGTTTATCCTATTCAATTGTAGATATGACCAAAAGAAATGGAAAAGGTAATGTTGTAAAAAAGAACCAATTCTTGTTCGGCCCAATTGTAGAAAAGCTAACTATAACTCCACACTTTAATGGTGAAGATTATTGGATAATTGTTCACCAATGGAACACCAACGCATTTGCATCTTTTCAATTAACCCCATCAGGCCTAATCACAGCACCAATACTTTCTAAAGTTGGAAGAGTAAATAAAGATTACGGTACTGGTAACAAAGGAGAAACTATTGGGCAATTAAAAGTGTCACCCAACGGAAAAAGAATAGCTTCAGTAATGTGTTACATAGCTAATAATCCAATTGAAATTTTTGAATTTGACAATGCTACAGGTGAAGTTACTAACCAAAAAGAAATATCAACTATTGGATTCGCTTACGGAGTGGAATTTTCACCTAACAGTGATTTACTCTATGTATCTTTTTTAAAAGGTTCGGTTGGCGTTATTCAATACGATTTGAATGCCCCTAACATTTTCGATTCGGCGTATTTTCTTTCAGAAATAACAAACACTTCTGTATATGGCTCTCTGCAACTTGGGCCTGACAATAAAATATATGTATCGAAAACAGGTAGATATTTAGATGTTATTAACACTCCCAATAAAATAGGTAACAACTGTAATTATCAAATTTCTGCTGTTAGTCTAGAAGAAAGAAATTGTGTTTATGGCCTTCCTGCAAAAGTTTTATCTAATGATTTTAAAGCTGAGCCAATAATACCAAATGACGCTGAATCAATTGATAATAAATCGAACAACAAATTCAATAAAAGATATCTATGTGCAGAAAAAATTGAGCTTGATGCAGGTCACGAAGGCTCCGTTTTTTTGTGGTCTACAGGAGAAACGACACAAATTATTAATGTTCGAACAATTGGTTCCTACACTGTTAAAATCAGCGAACCTGATAATGTAGAGTCGAAATCAATAAATTTCATGGTGAACAAAGGAGAACCTAATGTTAATATTGGTAGAGATACTGCTTTGTTTTGCATTAAAAAATACAGTTTAAATGCGAATAATATAGGGTGCGAATATAAATGGTCTACAGGTGAAGATACCCAAAAAATAGAAATTACACAATCAGGAAAATACTCAGTAACGGTTACTAACGGAAACTGTTGGGATCGAGATACGATTTATGCATCATTCGACAGTAAACCTCCTAATTTTAAAGCCCTTCCGTCTTTTAGTCCTGAAAATAGTGGATTCAATAGCAAATTTCATTACACTGTTAACGATGTCACCGAATTTTATCTAGAGGTAAAATCATCCAAAGGAAAATCTATCTGGAAAACTACTAACGTAGATGAACAATGGAACGGCAGAGACAAAAAAGGTGAGGTCTTAGAAAAAGGTTCGTATAACTGGAAAGTTAATTACAAAGGTGTTTGCACGTTTGGAGAAACAATAGAAGAAGAAGGTACTGTTAGACTATATTAATAGTACTTTTGAAGCATCAAATTTGACAAAACATGGGAAGCTCTCTTAATACAATTGAAGAAGCAATAGACGACATTAAGCAAGGGAAAGTTGTTATCGTTGTTGATGACGAAAACAGAGAAAACGAAGGTGATTTTATTACTGCCGCAAGAAATGTGACTCCTGATGTAATCAATTTCATGGCAACGCATGGTCGGGGATTAATTTGTGCCCCGCTTATTGAAAGTAGGTGTGACGAGTTAGAACTAAACTTAATGGTGAACAACAATACTGTTCTTCACGAAACACCATTTACAGTTTCAATTGATTTAAAAGGAAACGGCTGTACTACAGGAATATCAACCAGTGACCGAGCAAAAACTATCCAAGCATTAATTGACCCAAATAAAAGTCCTACTGACTTCGGTAAACCTGGACACATTTTTCCATTAAAAGCAAAGGCTGGCGGAGTGCTTAGACGCACTGGACACACTGAAGCGACAATTGACCTTGCTAGATTGGCTGGATTCGAACCTGCTGGAGTTTTGGTTGAAATTTTAAATGAAGATGGCACGATGGCTAGATTGCCTGAACTAATAGAAATCGCCAAAAAGTTTAAACTAAAATTAATCTCAATTGAAGATCTAATTGCTTACCGATTAAAAACTGAATCGCTTATAGAAAAACAAGTGCAAGTTAAAATGCCTACAGTTCAAGGAAATTTTGAAATGATCGCCTTTAAACAAATTACTAACGACATGGAGCATTTGGCCCTTATCAAAGGTGAATGGAATGAAGAAGAATCAGTTCTTGTTAGAGTGCACTCTAGTTGCATGACTGGTGATATTTTTGGTTCTTGCAGATGTGATTGTGGACCTCAACTCCATCAAGCAATGAATATGATAGAGAAAGAAGGCAAAGGAGTTATTGTATATATGAATCAAGAAGGTCGTGGTATTGGCCTTCTAAACAAACTTAAAGCCTATAAGCTTCAAGAAGAAGGTCTTGACACAGTCGAAGCAAATGAAAAACTTGGATTTTCTGCAGACCAAAGAGACTATGGTATTGGAGCACAAATATTAAGATCTCTTGGTGTAAAGAAAATGAAACTCCTATCTAACAACCCTAAAAAGAGAACAGGACTTATTGGATATGGCTTAGAGGTGACCGATAATGTTCCATTAGAAATTGAATCAAACAAACACAACAAGTTATATCTTGAAACAAAAAAAAATAAACTTGGTCACAATTTAAAAATGGGCAATACTAATTCTGTGACATAACTCAATTAATTTAACCCTTATTGAAAGAGTAATTTCGATAATTGATTTCCAAGTAATTATTAATTCTTGAATTTTCTTATTCAATATTTTTATTGACAATAAATATAAGATACCCTTCTTCTTTTTTATCTTTTTTAAATTGTTGTCTAACTGCGTTTTCATTCTTCTAGATTCTTCAATCATCAATTTTTCTTCTGGGTTAAAAAAATCATTTGACATTTGATAAACCCAATTACCAAATCGATTCATCTGCATTTCACCTTTTCGTTCCAAGAAATTTAATAGCAAAACTAATACGCTAAAAAGATTTTTAAGCCTTGTTGTATTCTGCTCTTGCATAGAATGAGTTGACAGATATTGATTGCGCAACCTGTTTTTTTTCCGAATTTGTTTTCCTCTCATAACTTAATTATAGCTTAATTTAACATATTTGATTATATCCCTCTGACAAATTAACGTATCCCATAACTAATAATACATAGTAATTAAGTAAAATTATAACCTTAATTTTAGCTTTAAGTCATAATATAATTACCTAATTAAGTACTTAATAAAAACCTTAAATACTTAATATTTTACTTAATTAAAATATATTTGATTATTATTGTTAAGATGTTTGATCAGTTTACTTTAAAGCTACACCCTATCGAAGCCCTGGTTAACCAGCGAGCGTCAATCCTTCCAGGGGCTCTTAAAATAGTTGGTATATATCACAATTACGATTCACCTGTACCTGTTGGAATTTGCTCCAGTATATCTGAGAGCTCAACAATGGAAATCGAATTTTCTTTAGATGTAATAAAAAAACACTGCAATATAAATAGCAATAAAACATGGTTAAGTATAGCTGATTCAGGCCTAGATAATAGCTCTTCTGAAAAAAGGGTAATTAGGCAAATGTCTTTGGAAGATGAATTTGAAAATAATATTTTGCTTTTGAAATTTGAGAGCATATACCCCAACGTATTTGATTTAATCTTCATTTTCTTTAACAAAGACAAAAACAGTTTTGAGCTAGAATCGAAACCTCAATCGCTAAATTCAGAAAATAAAAGCCTAATCGGTCACCTACTCTTTAATTCAATAAAAACTCAAATTGAAACACATGTGAATAACGCAATTAGCTTTAATTCAATAAAAGAAATAAATAGAAACACACAAATACAGCTAATTGACGCTAATAGTAAAATTAAAGAAGCGGAAAATAAACACAATTTGCTCATTCATACCGTAATTAAAAATTACACTCAAGCGATTCAAGACAAAACGGAGATAAATATTAAGTTCTCGGAAGAAGCTTTAACGATGCTTATAGATTTCGAAGGCACACAAGATGAGCTAAAAAATATAGTTTTAAAATCTGCTGAGATAGCAATCAACTTAACCGCCGGGAATGAAGCAATTGTTTACGCAACCTATTTACAACTTGAACAATATCAAAACAAAACAATAGAAAACAAAACAGAAGCGGATCCAGTCTTATTTAATCGATACAGTAAAACAAGACAAATACTTGATAAGTTTGAAAAATCTGCTAGAGATGTTCTAAAGAATGACCAACCATTAACTGGTAAAAACGTTGGCGCCAATTGCCCTACCCCTATCTCTGCACCCGCTATAACAGATTCGATAAAAAATCATAAAAAGAAAATGTTAACATTATTCTTAAAACACCCTGAAAAGTGGCCAATTATAAAGTCTGAATTTAAACCTATTATAAATATTCTGCCAAAAGGACCCCTACTAGGTGGTGTTTTAATTGGAGCTTAATCTCTGTCGTAATAGTAATCACTTCCTGTTAAGATTGTAAAAATTCTGTACCTTTCTTTAGTGTACATGATAAAATCATATTGCGACATTTCTTGTAGATGAGTATCAGAAATTTTACAAAAATCTATAAAGTTATCGAACTGATTAAATTCCAAATCTATAATATCGTGTTGCACATATTTAACAAAAAGCTCCTTCAATAAGTCTCTCCGTTTTTCTTCATTTATTAACTCGTAGGCTAACCTGTTTTGCTTCTCTTTTCTACTTAGCGACTGATACAGAAAAGTAATTGGGCTTGAAGCGGCATCGATACCACTCAGCATATAATCAGTTTTTGTGTACCCCAAATTGTCGATGTCTTTTTTTATTTCACTTAAATCTCGTTCAGCAAAAATAATAACCGGTTTAATCTCGAATTTCAACAAAGATAAAGGCAGACTTACATTATATATTTTTTGCTTTGTTGAGTCCTTAAAACACAGTTTAATCAACTTATAATTTCTGGTAGATAACAGAATTGTATCATCCTTGCTCGCTAAAAAATTAAACGAACCGTCTTCCCCTCCAACTGTACCAACACCCGTTGTATTGTTGATTACCATAATATTAAAGTTGAGTCCAGAAGTTGTTGGATCGTAAACACTTCCAATTACTCTAATTTGAGATTTATCGGTCGCTAAAGAATCGCTAATCGCCAACGCAATAAACTGATTTAACAGTAAGACTATTAACAGAAATAATTTAGTCAAAATCCTTAATTTTTACACTTCAATTACATTTGCAAAACTGATAAATCCAAAAAATATTTCACTTCAAGTGCACTTTTATTTTTGGCCGTTTTATTAGCAAAAAATAAAATTCACTTCATAATTGAGCAAAGTTACTCGTTCTTATGTTTGATGATTAATAGAAAGTTTAACAAAAGTTGAATCATGTATTCAATTTAATAAAACCAAGAACATCTTTATGATAAGACACAGTTGGTTATAAAAGATTTTTTCTGACATTCGCTACAGAATTCAAAATTGGTTATAAAAAACATTACCAGAAAAAGCTAATTATTATCTGCATTTATACAAAGATCTATCTCGTTTAGCAAATTATTATTACTTAATTGTAACTTTAGCTAACTTTCCTTTTCTGCCTGTTAACCAGCCTATTCTAGTATTTAAGACGCAACTATAATACCCTTCATTTGAAAGAGGCATCCAATAATATCCTTTATCAGATGTAATATCAATACCTGTTCTCCCTACAGCGATTGCAAAATTATTATTTACAGCAACACAAGAGCGGTAGCCTCTTGGACCGTTTACTGAAATTAATTGCCATGTTTCTCCTCCATCCGATGTAACTGCGCAGCTACCTTTAGTATTTAGAGAATCTAAGTAGTTTCCACCAACAATAATTCCATTCCTCTCATCAAAAAATGTCATAGAATATATCCCGTTTCCTTCTCCGCCCCTCATAGGTGTGTTGTATATCTTCCAGCTCTCTCCTCGATTAATTGACTTAAACACCCTTGCCGTATCTCCGCCGCCTGTTGCAATCCAAATTGTGCTATCTCCTTTACAAACAATGCCGGTACCGCTTGCAGCAAAACCAGCTTCATTTTTTAAAGTACTTGGCATGGATTTCAATGGTTTCCATGATTTTCCACCATCAGTTGTACGAATGATATACAAATTTCCGTCTACCGGATCACTGAATGCAATTCCGCTTTTGTCATCCCAAAAATCCATCCCATCAAAGAAAATTTCCTTTTCTAAGTTTTCGTAAACCTTACTCCAATTTTCACCTCCATCTTCTGTTCTGTAGATCAAGCAACCTTCACCGGAACTCATTACTATTGCTCTTTCACCATCAAAAGCATGAATATCTCTAAAATCTAAATGAGAACAACTAGGAATTGTGTCAGCCAACCAATTTTCAGAATTTGTTGTTTTCATATATACTCCGTCACTTCCTGCGGCCCATGCGACTGTATCGTTAACAAGATAGAGTCCACGAAATGAAGATTGAAAATTGTCAACCTCTACTCTATCGATTTGAATCTGGGAAAATGCATCAACAAAACCGATAATTAATACAATAATAATATAGCAACCTTTCATAATAAACAAGGATACAATTTTTCTAATCGTTAATAGCGAAACTATTTAATCGCTTCACCATGAGATAATGAAATTAATTTAGGTAAAATTCCAGGTAACATTTTTAGGGGCTTTAGTGCAAGATTAGATGTCCATTTATTTCCAAAAAGAGGTTCAATATATTTCCCCAACGTCAATCTTGTTTTAAATTGTTTATCCCAATTTTTAGAATAATGCATTTCCATTTCATTTCGCGAAATATTTTCATTCAAAAACTGCTGAACTTGTTCCACACATATTTTTGCGCCATGAATAGCCATAGCCATTCCATTTCCGCATAACGGATGAATCATTCCAGCAGCATCGCCAACCATAAGCACATGTTTTTCTACAGTTTGTTTTATGCCAAAATTAATTTGGCTTATTACGAGAGACTTATTAAATGCTGAATGAGCGTTTTTAAATACAGCATGTAAATGAGGGTTTTTAGAAAGATGAACTTGCTCTAATTCTTTGATGGTTCTATATCTCTTTACTACATTGTTGGTGGTTAAGTATGAGATATTAAGCAATCCGTTTTCAATTTTTGACAAACCACAATAACCCCCTTCAAAGTTATGCAGACTAACTAAATCGTCTTCATGGTCTCCCTTGAAATGACACTTGACACCAACATAATTCGTTCGTTTATAGAAAAATTGACTCCTAATTTCTTTGTCTAGATTAGATCGCTTTCCATAGGCGCCTAACACAACTTTAGCATAGTAGTTTTTATTAGCGGTATTTACCTCAAACTGGGTTCCATTAACGAAACTTACGTTTGTAACTGCTGTATCAGTAACAATGGCAACCCCCGAATTCAAGGCTATTGAAAAAAGTTCTTTATCAAGTAAATATCTGCTAATACTAAAGCCTCCCATGTACATTTCACATGTTGACGATGTTCCATCTAGCGATGAAATCATAAATCTAGATATTTTTTTCGCACCAAGATTCTCTGGAACAAAACCTAACCTTTTTAAATAAGGACGAACTTCATTCGACAGATATTCTCCACAAACTTTGTGCAAAGGGAAGTTATTTTTTTCAATTACTAATACGCTTATTCCTCTTTGTGCAAGATCAATGGAACTAACCAAGCCAGCTAATCCACCGCCAATAATTATAACATCAAAATTACTACCGTTCATTTTTTTATTTCAAAGTAAAGTTATTAATAAATTGCCTGTGAATTATTTTCGAGTAAAACAACAGATTAATTAGGCTAAATGGTGGTTTATTTTCAATGTGGTTTGTACCTTTGCAGTCCATTATAAGAGAGCGAACCATGAGATTAGGTCAATTAGCAAGAAAATTAGAGGTTAAGTCAGCAGATATTGTTAGCTATTTAGCGAGCGAGCATAAAGCTGAAATTAGTGCTCATCCCAATAGCAAAGTTGATGATAAGCTGGTTCCTGCTATTTCTAAGCACTTCAAAGTCGTGGCAGATGATTCGATGGCAGAGGAAGTTAATGCTACTCATAAGGATTTGGCAGAAACTGCTGTAAAAAAGGAGAAAGTCAAAGAATTAAAAGCACCTAAAGCACTTAAAAAGGCTAATGAAGTGGATGAAGTCACTGCTCCAAAAAATAAGATTGATGAAAATGGCGAAGAAATAATCAATCCAGCACCTGAGTTTGAAGAGGCAATTGATTATGACAATGCGGAACATATCGAAACTGTTAAACCTGAAGAGCTTGCTGGATTAAAAGTAGTCGATAAAATTGACCTTCCCCCTCCTCCTCCTCCAAAGATGATTGAAGTTGATGGCGTAATGATGGAAGAATCAGAATTCAAGAATAAGAAAGCTGAAGAACACAAGCAAAGAAAACTGGCTCGTAAGGCTAGTATTGCTGCAGGTTATGCAAAACGACCTAAAAAAGAGAAGGATGAGCCAATAAATTCAGAATTTAATGCTGAGAACAAATTTGCAACGGAAAAGGATAAAAAGAAAGAAGACCAAGAGTTCGATAAGCGTTTAAAGAAAAAGAAGGAACAAATTGCTAAAAAACGCAAGGAGCACTACGCTAATAATATTGCTAAAAATGACTCAACACCTAAAAAAAAGAAAAAAGAAAAGGTTAAGCTACATGATCCTTTATTTTCTGACGAGCTAATTGATGAGCAAGTTGAAGTAACTGCTCCAAAAATTAAGGAACCCCAACTTAGTGGCCTGGCCAAATTATGGAAATGGTTTAACACTTGATATTCTTAAAAGGATACTTAATTGGTTTAGGATCAATAGTTTTTATTGGCCCTGTTGTTTTCACACTATTACAAGCTACTTTAAAGAAAGGGATTGGCGCAGGTATTTCAACAGCTGTTGGAATTATCGTTAGTGACATTGTAGCTGTTGCTATTTGCGCATTAGGGGCGATTCCCTTTTTCGAAGACGTAAACAATCAGTTTTGGTTAGCCGTATTGGGTAGTATTCTTTTATGCTTAATGGGTGTGAAATACATTTTCGACCCAAATATTGAAACTAGTGTTGGTGGAACTTCATCGATCAACAAATCTGATTATTCTAAATTTTTTGCTAAAGGATTTTTAATCAACTTTTTTAACCCCTCTGTTTTTGTTTATTGGATTGGCTTTATTGCATATGCGCAGATAGAGTATAAAGATTCAGTTACTGTGTGGTTATTTATTACTGCTATACTGGCTGGAATTTTCAGTATCGACATCGCGAAAACACTTCTTGCTGGTAAATTAAAACCTTTTATTCAGCCTACCATTTTAAAAAGAATCTATCAAACTATTGGTATAGCACTCTTGTTTTTTGCTGCGGCAATGATATATTTCACAATTTAAATACACTCCCGCCACTGCCACCTAAATAGTTAGGTGCTGGAATAATTATTAGCATGCACAATCACAACAGACAATATCAAATTGAAAAACAGAATACGTTATGTTGGGCTATGCATTTTCTAAACAGAATAAATTATCAGAAATACTGATGCTGACGATAGCCTCACTCGGAAGTTATCAACATGTTCTAAGGATGATAAATTCGTGTTACCCATGTACATCTCACATCACTCAAACACCAATAAAAACTAGAAAGTAATTCTCTGAGAATCCCACAAATAAGTTAGTTAGACGAATTGATGGTAATAGGCTAAAGTGTTCTCTATACATTATACATTTATAGAATCAACATTAAATTGAGCATGAATAAAGCCTTGTGCATGCTGCTATTTTAATGTCTTTTAAAAATTAGAAGATACTGTGTTTTGTCAACTTTACGAAATTGATAATAGCTAAAAAAATCAGGTAACATGTCCCCTTCACACTTTAGATTACGTATATATAAAAAACGAAGCTTAAGTAAAAACCCAAAAACAAGAAATCATGAAATCAACTTTAATCATATTTGCTTTTCTATCATGGACAAGCTCTATTGCCCAATCCTTCACTTTGCCCTCTTATCAACAAGGTCAATATGAAAACGATACTGTTTATAGCTACTATGGATCATTCATGTCTTCAGGGATAGGAAGTATAGGATATTATCTTGGCAGTTCACTACCATCAGAATTTATAACCGGTGTAGATTTTAAAATAGTTTGCGATAGTACAAATCAAGGAGGATCTCCTATACATTCTGCATTTAGAGATTCTTTAGGAACATTGATACCCGTTTATCAAGGCGATACTTTAGATATACCTACATCATTCCAACTATTTGCAGGAGATATTGGTTTTCATATTATTATTGAAGGTACTCCACAAATTTCACGCGAATCATACTTATGTGATTTAGGTTACATACATACATTGGGCATGGATGATTGGGGTATGCTTTTTCTAGAAAATACACAAGACACTTGTCTAGTAGATGAATTTAACGGTTTGAATGAGATTACTAAAAATAAAAACATTAAAGTATTTCCAAATCCATTCAACCAAAACACAACAATTGAGTTTGAAAATTATTCAAACGAACCATATAGCTTTAGCCTGTATAACATACTAGGGAAAAAAGTCAAGACAATTAAAAATATTAATTCAAATAAATTCATGATTGAAAAAGAAGGATTGCCACCAGGAACCTACATTTTTCAATTGCATGATAAATATGGAATAATAGCCACTAGTAAATTAATGACAGAATAATAAGAGGCTATAACATTTTATAATGCATTAACACGCCATATACTAAAATATCAAGTTAATCGTGAAAATTGATCTTTACACCCCCTATTTAATCGGTTTAACATGTTTTTGGTTTGAGGTATAATTAGGCCGATAGAATACCCTATTTCTGTATTATCAGTTTTTCACTGACTGTAATTTCACGATCGACTCTAAATTCATAAATATACATTCCGCTATATAGAATTATCTAGGTAACTTTTGTTACATAATATTATTGCACATAACACTAAATTGGTCCTATAAACCAATTTTTGAGAACATGAAAAAGGATTATGAATTGAAATTTACTGGTTGGGTATTCATCATGGCAGCTATTTTGTTATGGTGTGGATGGACCTTTTCATCTCACCATATAGGCGAGTATGTCGTAGCTTCGGATTTTGATGCAATAGGTCAGAATCTATGGTACTGGATTTGGATGTATCGCATTCATATTTTTGGATGGGTTACCATGGCCCTAGCATTATTTGCATTCACCTCAATAACTATGAAAAATTCCTATCGCGTAGTCATGTTGCCAGGTTTAGGAATGACAATCATAGGAACTATGACTTTGGCCATAGCTGCGGCTTTCTACTATAATTTTGGAGCATGGGGCGTAGGGCAAACAATGGACAAGGCACCGGAGCAAGTCCAGGAGTTCGTCAATAATATCTTGCCGACCAATCAGTACGTCACTTGCTTAATCCGTTTCGGAAGAATTTTTTCT
>JABHTA010000252.1 GCA_018669945.1 Flavobacteriales bacterium | reverse complement strand
GCCTAAACTGATAGGTGTTAAACTTACAGGCAAGCTAAACGGTTGGGCTTCCCCTAAAGATGTTATCTTAAAAGTTGCAGGTATTTTAACTGTAAAAGGTGGTACTGGCGCTATCGTTGAATACTTCGGTGATGGTGCTAAGTCTATGTCTTGCACAGGTAAAGGAACAATTTGTAACATGGGGGCTGAAATTGGGGCAACTACTTCCACGTTTGGTTACGATGATTCTATGAGAAGATATCTTGCAGCTACAGGAAGGGAAGATGTCGTTGCTTTGGCTGATACAGTTGCTGAACACTTAACTGGAGATTCAGAAGTTTACGCGAACCCTGAGCAATATTTCGATCAAGTTATTGAAATTGATTTAAATACATTAACACCGCATTTAAACGGACCATTTACTCCGGATTTAGCAACGCCAGTTTCTGAAATGAAAGCCGCAGCAGCTGCCAACGATTGGCCAACGGATATTGAGTGGGCATTAATTGGATCTTGTACAAACTCATCTTACGAAGATTTATCTCGTGCTGCATCTATTGTGGATGATGCAGTAAGTAAAGGATTAAATGCGAAAGCGATTTTAGGAATTAACCCTGGATCTGAGCAAGTAAGATTTACCGCTGAACGGGATGGTTTTCTTGGCACCTTCAATAAACTAAACAATACAAAAATATTTACGAATGCTTGTGGACCATGCATAGGTCAGTGGGATAGGCCAGGTGCTTCTGAAGAAAAAAAGAACTCTATCGTTCATTCTTTTAATAGAAACTTTAAAAAGAGAGCAGACGGAAACCCAAACACAATGGCATTTGTCGCTTCGCCAGAAATGGTAGCTGCGATTGCTATCTCAGGGAAGTTAGATTTTAATCCGATTAACGATACGTTAACTAATTCGAACGGAGAACAGGTAAAATTAGCAGAACCAACTGGTTCTGAATTGCCCGCAGCTGGTTTTGCAGTAGAAGATAATGGCTATCAAGCTCCTGCCGAAGATGGTTCTGGTATTCAGGTCCTTGTTAACGAAGATTCAAAAAGACTTCAATTACTAACTCCCTTTAAATCTTGGGATGGAGGAAATATTGCTGGCGCTAAGCTGTTAATCAAGGCAGAAGGAAAATGCACTACCGACCACATCTCTATGGCTGGACCATGGTTGCAGTTTAGAGGTCATTTAGATAATATATCTAACAACTGTTTAATTGGTGCAGTTAACGCATTTGGAGGTGCTTCTAACGAAGTGGTAAACCAAATTAATGGCTCTAAAGGTGAAGTTCCTGCAACTGCAAGAGCTTACAAGGCTGCTGGAGTGCCAAGTGTTGTAGTTGGAGATCACAACTATGGAGAAGGCTCTTCTAGAGAGCACGCGGCTATGGAGCCAAGACATCTAGGTGTAGTTGCAGTAATCGTTAAATCGTTTGCTCGTATTCACGAGACCAATTTAAAGAAGCAAGGGATGCTAGGGTTAACGTTTTCTAACGAGGCGGACTATGATAAAATTAAGGAAGATGATACATTTAACTTCTCAGATTTATCAGAATTTGCTGCAGGTAAACAATTAACATTAGATATAGTACACGCAGATGGTTCTTCGGATGTAATAATGTTAAACCATACGTATAACGATCAACAAATAGATTGGTATAGAGCAGGTTCTGCGTTAAACTTGATTAAGTCGCAAAACGCTTAACTGCCCTCAGTCATTCTGAATTTATTTCAGAATCTTGGCAAACTATAAGATGCTGAAGCAAGTTCAGCATAACAATAATTTAAATCCCTTTTAGCTCCCAATCAGATTCAGAATGACTGAGGGCGATTTTTATTCTAATAACGGTTTAAGGAGAAATAAGCAATCCAGCATTTAAAATTAAAACCCTTAATGTAAATAGTAGATTTTTCATGGACGTATCATTTTTATATGCGGAATATTATCTTCAAGATACATTTCGCTGGCTTTCATGAAACCTAGTTTACCGTAATATTTTTCTAGATGTTCTTGGGCAGAAATGGTAATTTTTTCTCTTCCAAATTGTTGCTCACAAAAGTTTATAGCTCCAGCCATGAGTTCATGACCTATTCCTTTCCCCCTAATCGAGGGGCTTGTCACAACTCGCCCAATGGAAAGTGAATCGTAACTAACGCCTGCAGGTAAAATTCTTACATAGGCAACAACTTTGTTGCTCAGTGTTCCATAAAAATGAATTGAAACTTGGTCGTTTCCATCACATTCTTGATAAGGGCAGTTTTGCTCAACCACGAAAACTTCCGTCCGTAAAGCTAAAATTTCATAGAGCTCATTATTTGTAAGCTCGGTGAAAGATTTACTGTGCCAAGATATTTTCACTAACGTTATTGAATAATCAGTTTTTGTGACACCGTTCCTTTTCGTGTTGTAATTGATAAGAGATACACACCGTTCTCATAACTAGAAAAATCAAGCATAGTATTTGATTTATTTACCACTGTTGAGAATAGTTTTTGCCCAAACATATTAAATACAGAAACATTTCCGATATTCGTTGCTGATGAAATATTTACCTCTCCATTCGTAGGATTAGGATAAATATCAATGCTCATAGCCTCACTTAATTCCATAATTGAATTTGGCAGCGAAGTGTTACTGATAGATATGCATCCATTAGCATCGGTAACGGTAACCCAAACAACTCCACTTGCTAATGCAACGGCAGTAGCTGTAGTTTCACCACTTTCCCAATTGTAAGAATAAGGCCCAGTTCCTCCACTAGTAGCAACAGAAGCTGAACCTGTTAATCCGTCAACAGATTCAGAAATAGATGTAACTGCAGAAGTTAATACGGCTGGTTCTGTAATTTCAAAGAGCTGAATATTTACACAACCAGAAATATCAGTAGTAGTTACAAAATAATCACCTGCAGATAAAGTCGTAGGAGAAAACCCCGGTCCACTTGGGGCCCAATTATATGTGTACGGGGTGTTAGTTCCAACAGGAACGAGAGAAATTGATCCGTTAGCATCACCATTGCAGAGCACATCAGTAATTGTAACATCAACAGCCATGTTATTAGACACAGCAGCATTTGCAATTTCGCTACAGCCAAAAGTGTCGGTTATAGTTATATCATAAACACCTGCCGTAAGTCCTGTTGCATTGTCTAAAGTGCTGCCGTTTGCCCATAGGTAGGAATAGGGCGCGTTTCCTGATGTTACAGATATAGTCGAAGAACCATCAGAGTCTCCACAAGCAGCTTCGGTACTAGCATATTCACTCACAATTGGGTCACACGTGGTTGCATAAAAATCAACATCTAAATGATAAATACTTGGAGTACTTGCTGTAGGACTAGCATATGCCGTTCCAGGAATATAATCACCATTCCAACCATTAGTATTAATATTATATCGAACGGCAGTTGTTACGCGAAGCTCATTGTTATATAAACCGGATTCGATATATGGAGTTTCATCACGTATTTCATATAGAATTAGTGCGTTGATCTTGTTAATTGGCGGCACTCCTGCATATTGATCTATTGTGTCTCCCACATTGTATGGGTTTCCAGGGAAGTATGTGTAAGTGACCGCAATTTTCTCACCCGCATCTACTTGCATACCTATGGGCAAACTCAAAAAACCTTGATCTGTTGTTGCTGAGTCATCATTGGTTAATAAATATTCAATTTCCATAATAGAATTGGCGCCTTTTCTTATTGTATAGTCATATGCAACATTCGCATATGACGCACCACTTGACCAACCTGGATCAACAGTAAAATTTATATCATCATCGTGGTATATTTGAACTATAAGGGTATCAGGTGCAGTGTCTTGATGCCTAAAGTAACGATACCATAAGCCGATTGAATCGATTTGGTATGCTGTTTGATTATCAATTGTTGGATGGCCAGTACCTATGGCATCAAAATACAAGGAAGAAGGATCGAACACTTGACCTAATGAATGTTTCCAAACATTGCTATAACCATTCGAGAACTCAACAACTACGGTGCTATCAGGAAAAATATTGTTTCTAAAATAGCTGTAATTACCTAACAAATCAATGACTTGAGCTCCATAGCTATACCAGCCTTGTGTTGCTCGATCGGCAGTATTTTCTCTTTCAAATGGCACGGCATTTTCAGGCTTGAGTTGCTGTGAATAGCTTGTATTGAAAATGAGTGTTAATAATATTAGTACGTAAAAATTCTTCATCGGAGTGGGTTTAGTTTAGGCAAATATAAAGAAGATAGCATAAAATAAATTTTAAATTTGCTCGCATGAAAATCGACAATCATATATTATTAAGAGCTGCTCGAGGCGAAAGGGTTGAAAGAACCCCGGTTTGGTTGTTGAGACAAGCGGGTCGAATTCTTTCAGACTATAGAGCTATTAGATATAGTATTAGTAGATTTAAAGAACTAGGTGAAACGCCTGATTTGGTTTGTGAGGTCAACCTACAGCCAGTTGATATTTTAGATATAATGCTTCAAGGTAATTTGGAATCATATTTGCCTTACTCAGATAAAGTAACAATAAAAGAGGCAACAAAGAAAATGTTAAATACATTTGGCTGCACTAGACATATTGCAAATTTGGGACATGGACTGTATCCTGATACTAATCCAGATTAGGTAAAATATTTTATTGAAACATTTAAACAACACAAATTCTAGATTATGTTAAAATCAACAAGTTTATTTTTCGCACTTATCATTTCTAATGCAACCATTGCACAAAAAAACTTAGTACCTAATGGTGGGTTTGATGCCCCGGGCAAGAAGATAAAGGGAGGGGGGCAAATCGGTTTGGCAGTAGGTTGGGAGTCTCCACATGATTTAAAAGCTGATTTGTATTCAACAGCTTCTAAATCGGATGCTTATGGGGCCCCTGATAATGTTTACGGGCGTGAAACACCAGAATTAGGGGAAAACTATGCCGGTATAATGGTTTACAGTTATAAAAACACAAAACCAAGAACATATCTTCAGACAACTTTGTCAAAACCATTGGAAGAAGAAAGGGTGTATTGTGTTAAATTCTGGTACAGTATGGCTGATTTAGCAAAGTTTTCTTGTAACAATATTGGATTGAACCTATCGAAAGAAAAGCTAACATCGAACGTTATTGATAAGAATGTAATTAAGCCACAAATAATGCAT
>JABHTA010000161.1 GCA_018669945.1 Flavobacteriales bacterium | reverse complement strand
GATTCGTTAATTATCGATTTTAAACCAATACTCATTAGAAGCATCACAAAAACTGGAACAACAAACCTCATCGTACTATTAAGATAGTGTTAACCTTAGCTCTTTCTCTTCGATTAATTTTCTCAGATTAATTAATGCATAACGCATTCTTCCAAGAGCTGTGTTAATACTAACATTGGTTTCTTCAGCTATTTCTTTAAAACTGAGTTCGCTGTAGTAACGGAGTTTCAAAACCTCTTTTTGATCATCTGGCAAGAACTCGATTAGCTTTTTAACATCGCCCTGAACTTGTAAAGCCATCATTTCATCCTCAGCATTTGGATCAGTTCTTTTGATTGTATCAAAAATATCAAAATCCTCATTCCCACTTGTTGTTCGCATTCTCTTCGCTTTTCTAAAATAATCAATTACCATGTTGTGAGAAATACGCATAACCCAAGGTAAAAATTTACCTTCTTCATTATACTTACCAGCTTTGATGGTATGTATTACCTTAATAAAAACATCTTGAAAAATGTCTTCAGCAAGTTGCTTATCTTTTAATAGATTATTGATGTAGCCAAACACACGGTCTTTGTGTCTATTGATTAACGTTTCCAAAGCTAGCTCGTTACCTTTAATGTAACGACTAACTAAATCTTGATCAGAAATTAATTCTTGAGTACCCATAATACCTACTTATTTAGTAAAAAATTGAACTTAAATTTAAAAGTAGATATTAGTCTATAGGCCTTTGTTTTTGGATTATTTTAAATAAAACGTTGAATAATGATTTTTGTTGTATCGCACAGTAAAAACCATTCCAACGAAGCAAATATACGAAAACCCAGGTAAATTAGCATTGTTTAACAAAATTTAACACTTATATAGCAAGCATTAGAGATGAAAAATCATTTGTTGTCGTTACAATTTTCCTTAAAAATCACTCGAACTGACATGATTTATAGGAGTATCCCTTCCGCTACTCACGGAATGAAAGTATATTTGACCACCCCATTATGAGCAAACCAAATTTCGATAAAATTGACACTAAAAAAAATATTGTTGTTAAAGGCGCTAGGGTTCATAATTTAAAAAATGTTAACGTTGTTATTCCTCGGAATCAATTAATCGTAATTACTGGTTTGTCTGGATCAGGAAAGTCATCTTTAGCTTTTGACACTTTATATGCAGAAGGACAAAGAAGATACATCGAAAGTCTTTCTTCATACGCACGTCAATTTCTTGGAAAAATTGACAAACCTGAGGTTGATTCTATAAAAGGGATTTCGCCCGCTATTGCAATAGAACAAAAAGTAAACACACGTAACCCGCGTTCTACCGTTGGCACATCAACTGAAGTTTTCGATTATTTAAAACTGTTGTTTGCTCGAATCGGAAAAACCATCTCCCCTGTTTCAGGTGATGAGGTAAAACGAGATACGGTTTCAAGCGTGGTGAATTTTATATCCCAACTTGACCCAACTTCTAAGATAACTCTACTTGCACCTATAACACCAAAACATGACAGAACGCTAGAAAAAGAACTGGATATTTTGTTCCAGCAAGGCTTTTCAAGAATAAAAATCGAAAACGAAATCATTCGCCTCGATACAAAGAACAAAATTGGAAAAACTAAGAACGCTTTTTTAGTGATTGACAGATTTGTTGCCAACACTGCAGATGAAGACAATGCTAATCGCATATCAGATTCTCTACAAACTGGATTTTACGAAGGTGATGGGACTATACTGATTGAAAGTCAAACAGAAAAAAATGAAAGTGTGAATGTCCAATCGTTCTCGAATCGGTTTGAATTAGATAGCATCACATTCGAAGAACCATCTGTTCATTTTTTTAGCTTCAATAACCCCATCGGAGCCTGTAAAAAATGTGAAGGTTTTGGGAGTGTAATTGGTATCGACCAAGATTTAGTTATTCCAAACAAAACGAAATCAATCTTCGAAGATGCTGTTGCTTGCTGGAAAAGTGAAAAAATGAGTAAATGGAAAGATCAACTCATTAATAACAGCCATCATGTTAATTTCCCTATTCACAAACCCTACATTGAGCTATCCGCAAAGCACAAAAAACTACTTTGGACAGGAAACAAACACTTTGATGGGCTTAACGCATTTTTTCAATTTGTAGAAGAACAAAGTTTTAAGATTCAATACCGTGTAATGTTATCTCGTTATCGAGGAAAAACAACTTGCCCTGACTGTTTGGGAAGTCGATTACGTAAAGATGCTAACTATGTGAAAATAGATGGGCATTCGATTACCGATATTGTATTACTGCCGCTCAGCGAATCATTGCCATTATTTGAAAACCTAAAATTATCTGACCACGATACAAAAGTCTCTAAAAGATTATTGCTCGAAATCACAAGCCGTCTATTGTTTCTAAATGATGTCGGCTTGGGTTATTTAACGTTAAATCGAATATCTTCTACCTTATCGGGAGGAGAATCTCAACGTATTAATTTAGCAACATCATTGGGTAGTAGCCTTGTTGGCTCGTTGTATATTTTAGATGAACCCAGTATTGGTTTGCATCCAAAAGACACCGAACGTCTAATTAAAGTTTTGGCTGCATTACGCGATGTTGGCAACACTGTAATTGTTGTTGAGCATGATGAAGACATTATGCTTGCCGCAGATCAAATTTTAGACTTAGGGCCAGAGGCTGGAACTTTAGGCGGAGAACTTGTTTTTCAAGGAAACCATAAAGAACTAATAGAGACGCCCGTCAGCATCACCGCTAAATATTTAACGGGAATTCAGAAAATTGAAGTTCCAATTGAGACTCGAAATTGGAAATACTCTATCGATTTGTACGGAGCTAGAGAAAATAACTTAAAAAATGTAAGTGTTAAATTTCCTCTGAACACACTTACTTGTGTAACTGGTGTAAGTGGCTCAGGAAAAACTACATTAGTAAAACATGTTTTCTATCCCGCTATTCAGAAATTATTGGGCGAGTATGGAGATCAAAGTGGACGATATGATAAAATAGACGGAGATTACAGTAAAATAAACTTTGTTGAGTTTATAGACCAAAATCCTATTGGTCGTTCCTCTCGCTCTAACCCTGTTACATATGTAAAAGCTTATGATGAAATAAGAACTCTATTCTCTAAGCAGCAGTCTGCCAAAATCAATGGTTTTAAACCTGCACACTTCTCTTTTAATGTTCCTGGTGGTCGATGCGAAGTGTGTGAAGGTGAAGGGCAAATTACTGTTGAAATGCAATTTATGGCCGACATTCATTTACAATGTGATAGCTGTAAAGGGCATAAATTTAAAGACGATGTGCTCGAAGTTCGATTTCAAGAAAAGAATATTTACCAGATTCTTACCCTAACAATCGATGACGCAATCTCATTCTTTACTGCTGCTAAATCTGAGGAAAAAACATGCGGCAAAATTGCCGAAAAGCTACTGCCGTTACAACATGTTGGGTTAGGTTATGTGCAGATGGGACAAGCTTCTAGTACATTAAGTGGTGGTGAAGCACAGCGTATTAAGCTTGCTTCATTTTTAGGGAAAGGGAAGACCTCTCCTACTCTGTTCATTTTCGATGAACCCACAACTGGATTGCATTTTCATGACATTAAAAAGCTGTTAAAAGCGCTAAACGCATTAGTAGACAAAGGTCATTCCCTAATAGTTATAGAACATAACCAAGACGTAATTAAATGTGCCGATTGGGTGATTGACATTGGACCAGAAGGTGGAAAAAAAGGGGGGGAAATAGTTTTTGAAGGCACACCCAAGAATCTAAGTAAGCACAACAAATCGCTTACAGGAAAGTATTTGAAAAATAAGATTTAACAAAACTTTTAAGTACTATTCTGCGAACTGCAAGTCAAACAAATTTTTATAAAAACCATTTTTAGCAAGTAACTCTGTGTGACTTCCGTGCTCGACTACCTTACCAGCATCCATAACTAAAATAGTAGTTGCTCTTTGGATGGTAGCCAAGCGGTGGGCAATAATTATTGAAGTTCTGTTTTCAGTCAATTTACTAATCGCATGCTGTATAATTTCTTCCGATTCGGTATCTATAGAAGAAGTTGCTTCATCAAGAATTAAAATTGCTGGATTATAAACGTAGGCCCTAATGAACGAAATTAACTGTCGTTGACCTGCCGAAAGCATGGCGCCTCGTTCACGCACGTTGTAATCGTAATCGTTTGGTAATTTCATGATGAATTCATGCGCCCCAACAGCTTTCGCAGCTTCAATCACTTGCTCTCTTGTGATCTCCTTATTATTAATTGTAATGTTATTATGAACCGTGTCAGAAAACAAAAAAACATCTTGTAAAACTACTCCTACATGATTCCTTAAATCGGATGTATTGATATTTCTAATGTCCTGGCCATCTAACGCAATACTACCTTTCGAATATTCATAAAAACGACTGAGTAAATTAATCACTGAAGTTTTTCCTGCACCAGTGGCACCGACTAAGGCCAAAGATTCTCCTGATTTTACATCTAGCGACAATCCTTTCAATACCCAATCTTCATCATTGTAAGCAAACCAAACATCTTTAAAAGATATATCCCCTTTTACATCCGTTATTTTTTCGTTTCCTATTTGCGTAATTTGAGACTCATCATCCAACACTCGAAACACTCTTTCTGAACTAACCATTCCCATTTGTAGTGTATTGAATCTATCTGCTAATTGTCGAATTGGTCGAAAGAGCATATGGATGTATAATATAAATGTTAGAATTTTGCCGAATTCCATTTCACCTTCAAGAACTCCACTGGTCCACCACCAAACAACCATCGCTAGGGATAAAGCAGACAAAAGCTCAACGACAGGGAAAAAAATTGAATATGCCCAAATAGAGCGAATATTTGCATCTCGATGCTGAGCATTAATTTCTTTAAACTTTTTTGCCTCCTCTTCTTCTCTATTAAATATCTGAACGATATTCATTCCAGTAACGTGTTCTTGCACAAAAGAATTAAGGTTTGAAATCTGTGTGCGCACATCTTGAAAAGATGATTTAATTGCGTTCTTAAAAATATTGGTAGCAACAATTAGTAACGGAAGTGAAATTAGACTTGCAATGGTCAATTGCCAATCAAGGTAAATCATGCAACCGATTACTACAATAATTTTCAGTAAATCACCAATGATAATAAGTATTCCAGAAGAAAATATTTCAGCTATTGTTTCAATGTCAGAAACTGTTCGGGTAACAAGCGTTCCTATTGGAGTATTATCAAAATATTTGAGCTTGAACCTAATAATTTTGCTGTAGGTTTTTAATCGTAAATCTTTAATAATTGTTTGGCCCAGCCAATTGGCAGAATAAACTTGGACAAATTGAAAAATGGCTTCAATAACAATTAACGCGACCATTAGTAAGGTCATATTCAGCAGCCCTTCATAATCGAATTTCATGATGTAATCGTCTACCGTAACTTTAACGACATACGGTCGAAGTGGCCCAATAATTGCCAATGCTAAAGTAAGCGAAAGTGTAAGGTTAAACCTTAACCTATACGGTCTAGAATAACTTAATATTCGCCAAAGTAATGGGAGGTCGAGTGCTTTTCCAACAACACTCATCACACTTTGTTTTCAGGGTATTCTACATGCGTAAGATACAAACCGTGGGCAGGAGCAGATGTTCCAGCTTCTGACCTGTTACCCTTCTCTATAATTGTTTTATAAGCTTCAAAACTAATTTTACCTAAGCCGACATCCATTAATGTTCCAACAATTGCGCGAACCATATTCCTCAAAAAACGATCGGCCGAAATTCTAAAAATTAATAAATCATCTTGCATTTCCCATTTAGCTTCTGATACTTTACAAATTGTTGTTTTAGCATCACTCCCTAATTTACAGAAGCTGGAAAAATCGCTAATTGAAAGTAAGTAATTTGCAGCAAAGTTCATCGCTTGAATATCTAATGGAAGTCTAAACTGATATGCTCTTTTTACTTCGAAAGGATTCTTTATAACCACGATACGGTATTCGTAGCTCCGCATCGTTGCATCGAACCTAGCGTGAGATTCCGGTCTAACTTCATATGCTTCATAAACCCCAATAGATCGCGGAAGCAAACCGTTTAATTTTGTAAGTAACTTGTTTGTATTATGCTTTTCATCGCTATCGAAATGGAAATAATATACACTCGCGTGAACACCTGTATCTGTTCGCCCACAACCAACAACCTCGGTTGTCTTACCAATAATAACACTTAGTGCCTTATGGACTTCTTCCTGAACTGTATTAGCGTTTGGCTGTGTCTGCCATCCATGAAATGGTGTACCATCATAAGCTAGTTTTACAAAATATCGAGGCATGGTGCAAAAGTAGAAAACAAGATGTTAGATTAGAGATTTTTAAAAAATAGATTGAGTCTCTAAAATTATTGAGTAAACTTGAGGCCTTCAAAATGACTAGAATAGGACTCATATCGGACACGCATGGATTTATCGACCCGAAGGTTTTTAAACACTTTGCAGAATGTGATCAGATATGGCATGCTGGTGATTTTGGCAACATCGCTGCTTCTGATCAGTTATCTGAATTCAAACCTCTTCGTGGGGTTTATGGGAATATTGATGGGCAAGATATAAGAATTGTTCATCCAAAAGATCAACGATTTTTATGCGAAGACATGAAGGTGTGGATGACTCATATTGGTGGATATCCTCATCGATATTCGAAAGGTATTTATGAACAGCTAATTAAAAACCCACCCGACATCTTTATTTGCGGTCATTCACATATTTTGAAAGTTATATATGATAAGAAGCTAAACCTTCTGCATTTGAACCCTGGAGCTGCTGGAAATAGTGGGTTTCATAAGGTAAAAACCTTACTTCGTTTTTCCATCGATGGAAAAGAAATTAAAGACATGGAAATTATTGAGATGGGTAAAAGAGGTTGATTTTAAGGTTGACTGTCTATGTTGCTCATCTTTGCATATGCAGCATTTCTTTTGTTTTAAGTAATAAATATTTACCTCAGCCTATCAACGGACTTAACCAAATCTTCATCTTTCTTAATCGCTTTGCTTGCTAAAAAAGACAATACCATGCCGATTACTGGCATGTAAATTCCTAAAGCGTAAGTTGGTTTTTCATCCCCTAATTCTGCTGCTGTACCATCTAGATATAAAAACATTGCAAGCGCTAAAATAGCTGCTTGATTAATCATACTTAGCGTACATAATTTAATTTGAAGCTTCCTGTTTTTAAAAGTAAATATACTAGCTAATGCCACCAATAACCCTAAACCTATAACTACCGCAAGTGGATACGTTTGTTTTAATACTTCCTTACTATTAGATAATTCGGTGGCAGTTAATGTGAATCCGTCAATTGTACCGAAAGGAACAAGAAACAAGACAACACCTATTACTGCAACACCACTTAAATAAACCGATTGTATTCTCTGAATCATAATTAAATTCTTTGCCCAAAGATATCATTTCAAGTTCGGTTCTAAAAAAAAAGAAAAAAGCACCTTTTCACCTTTTGTGCTCATAAATTAGTATAATTGCAAATACAATTATCAGAGGAATCATTATTTCTGAGATTCAGAACTCACTTAGTTTATCATATTTACTCCCGAATTTTAAGGATTACAATTTCACATTACTCATAATTACTTTCACAAAGAATGTACGATATTTTAGAATTAAACAATAAGCTTGTTGCTGAGCTTAAAGACATTGCTAAAGAACTCGAAGTTAAAGGCTTTGATAAATTAAAAAAACAAGATCTAGTTTATCAGATTTTGGACCAGCAAGCAGTTACACCAGCAAAACTTGATGTTAAAAAAACTGAAGTTCCGGCTAAATCAGTTAATAATGAAACTTCAACAGCCAAGCCTACTGGCACGGTAGAAAAAAATGATTCTAAGCCAGAGTCAGAGGAAAACGAAGAAGTACCAAAAAAACCCAGAAAAAGATCTGAAGTTTTAAAAGAATTAGGAAGAGAGGAAACAGCTCTTACAAAAAAGGAAAAACGACAAGCTCAAAACAACAATTCAGAGGAGAAAAATGACACCAATTCTATAGAAAAAACTGCAGAAAAAACTACACCTAAAAAAGAACAACAAGAAAAACGGCAGCAAAAACAAGAAGAATTTATTTACGATTTTGATGGTGAAGTAATTACCGAAGGTGTTCTTGACACAATGCAAGATGGTTATGGTTTCTTGCGTTCATCTGACTATAACTACTTATCATCTCCTGATGACGTATACGTATCTCAGTCTCAAATTAAATTATTTGGATTAAGAACAGGTGACACAGTTCTCGGTTCGGTAAGACCTCCTAAACCAGGCGAGAAGTATTTCCCTTTAATACAGGTTGATCAAATCAACGGATTAGACCCAAAAAGAATTAGAGATAGAGTACCATTCGAACACTTAACTCCATTATTTCCGCAAGAAAAGTTTAAATTAACTGGGCATTCAAAAGAAAATATTTCTACGAGAGTTGTTGATTTATTCGCACCTATCGGAAAAGGTCAAAGAGCACTAATTGTTGCTCAACCAAAAACTGGTAAAACAATCTTGATGCAAGATATCGCAAACGCGATAGCGGCCAATCATCCAGAAGCTTACTTAATTGTTCTTCTAATTGACGAACGCCCAGAAGAGGTTACTGAAATGTCAAGAAACGTGAATGCCGAAGTTATTGCGTCAACCTTCGATGAGCCTGCTGATAGACACGTAAAAATTGCAAATCTTGTTTTAGAGAAATCGAAAAGACTGGTGGAATGTGGCCATGATGTTGTAATTGTTCTAGATTCCATTACTAGATTAGCCAGAGCTTATAATACTGTATCACCTGCTTCAGGAAAAGTACTAAGTGGAGGGGTTGATGCTAACGCATTGCACAAACCAAAACGTTTCTTTGGTGCAGCACGAAACATTGAAGACGGTGGATCGTTAACAATCATTGCAACTGCACTTACAGATACAGGGTCTAAAATGGACGAAGTAATATTCGAAGAATTTAAAGGAACTGGTAACTCAGAGCTTCAATTAGATAGAAAAATCGCTAACAAACGGATTTTCCCTGCTGTGGATATTGTTGGTTCAAGTACACGTAGGGATGATTTATTAATTGATAAAGAACACCTGCAACGTCTTTGGATTTTAAGAAAACATCTTTCTGATATGAATCCTATAGAAGCTATGGAATTCTTAAAAGATAGAATTCAAAACACACGCTCTAACGATGAGTTCTTGATTTCGATGAATGGCTAACCTGCAGCCGTTCATAAAATTTGCACTTCTTTTTTCTCTTGTTGGTATTGTTACAAAACTTTTTTTGTGGCAGAAGGGGCTTCTATTAGACAATCCCGAATATGCTGGAATGGGCTATCTGCTTAGTATAATGATGGCCTGTTTTTTTAGTTTACACGCTATTAGAAGATCGCATTCTGTTAATTCAAAGTATATTAACGACTACAAGTATGGGATGAAAAGCGTAGCAATAACAGCGCTTATCGTTAGCGTTTTTACTTATGGTTTTTATGAATATATCGACCCTGAATATTTTCCTAACAGAATTTCAACCATTATTGAAAAAGCTGAAGCTGTTGATCCATTAACAATAAAAAGCCCAATAGATTTAACTAAAGAAGACATAATAAAAAACCAAACTAGAAATGCGAAGTTCATGTATAACTCCGCAAACCATTCCGTTATTTCCTTATTCCTATTCCTTTTACTAGGTGCTATATATTCCACTTTTGTAACTTGGTTAGTGCGCAAATTCACCTAAAAGCAACCTCAATTAAACTACATCTATTCTTCAACAACTATATTTTATTATATTTGTTGATATATCAATTATTGACTATAACATGAAAGATATAAATTTAAAAAAAGGATATATTCATCAGCTAAAGGAAACAACTAAGCAACTCAATAGATATTTTCAGGAGATACTAAGACAAAATGGGGTGAGCATTACGAGTGACCAATGGGAGCTTGTAAAATGTATTGGCGAACAAGAAGGGATCAACCAAAGAGAAATTGCAGGAATCACTTTCAAGGATCCTGCTTCCGTTACCCGCATAATTGATATACTTGAAAAAAGCGGAGCAGTAAAAAGAGAATCAATTGCAGAAGACCGAAGGAGCTATGCATTATACCTAACTGACACCGGGAAATCACTGATTCGAAAAATAACACCACTTGAAAAAGAGATTAGATCCAAAGGGGTGAAAGGCATAAAAAAACATGATCAAGATAAGCTTACAGAAATACTATCGAAGATTCATAAAAATATAAGTTAATTTATTGAAATAAATTTAAATGATATATCAATAATATATGAAACAACTATATTAAATACCTAATTATATACGTTACGCTCAAGAATTCTATTATTTCACCCGATCAGCTCTTCTGCTAGCGCTGCAAAATCAACCCCATGAAAATTACCCGAACTCATTAATAGAAGGTTCTTCCTCTCCCAATCTTCATTCTTTAACAATTCGACCATCTCTTTAGAATCAGTAAAAACAAATAAGTCTTCTCGACCGAAATGTTGTTTTATGTAGTCTGGGCTAATCTCCTCTAGTCTTTTATTTTCAACAATCTCAGGATTATAATAGACAATTGCCTTATCTGCCAAATTCATTGATCCATTATACTGTTCCAAGAATTCTTTATTGAGGCTGCTGTATGTGTGTAACTCCATACATGCAATTAGCTCCCTATCTGTATATTGCTTCTTCACTGCTTCTGTTGTTGCCTTTAACTTAGATGGAGAGTGGGCGAAATCTTTATAAATAGCAGTCGAATCATTTTTCTTGACCAATTCTAACCTTTTAGACG
>JABHTA010000029.1 GCA_018669945.1 Flavobacteriales bacterium | reverse complement strand
GATTATACTCCGGGGTTAGACTTCAACGGAATAGATACGGTAATATACACAGTTTGCGATGCAGGGACACCAGCTCCGGTTGAGTGTGTAAATGATACTCTTTTTGTAACGGTGAATCCGGTTAATGATCAGCCTGTAATTACCGCGGGTGATACTATGTTGGTTGTCACTATAGAAGATACACCTATTACTATTTGCATCGAGACTACTGATATAGACGGTGATAGTCTTGACATAACAACGAGTTTTAATGGTCCAGCAGATGGAGCGATCACCGGCTTGAATGATGGCGACACGTGTTTTACTTATGCTCCGGACTTAGGTTATTTAGGTGGTGACACGGTTTCTGTGGTAATTTGCGAGAGCAATGGAGGCTGCGATACAGTAGTGGTAATAATTAGCGTGGCTCCTGTTATTAATAACCCTCCGGTAATTACGGACACATTAGGCAACCCTGTAGATACCATTCTAGAAACAACACCAGTTGATGTTCCTATCACTATTTGTTTTTCAGTAAACGATACAGATGTTGATAGTTTGCAAGTTACAACAACGTTGAGTGGCCCAACAAATGGTTCTATTACAGGAACTGGAGATGGTGATACCTGCCTGGTTTACACCCCAGATCTAGGGTATGTTGGAGGAGATACTGTTTCTGTGGTAATTTGTGATAACAATGGCGGCTGCGATACTGTAGTAGTTGTGATTAGCGTTACCCCTGCTACAAATAACCCTCCTGTAATTGTTGATGCTGGAGGTAACCCAACCGATACAATTCTAGAATCAACTCCTGTTAATGTTCCGATTACTATTTGTTTGGAAGCAATTGATGCTGATGGCGATAGTTTAGAGGTTACGACAGCGGTCAATGGGCCAACCAGCGGTTCTATTTCAGGAATAGGAACAGGTGATACTTGTTTGATCTACACACCTGGCATAGGCTATGTTGGTAATGATACTGTTTCAGTTATTGTATGTGATAATAATGGCGGCTGTGATACAGTTATAGTAATCATAAATGTTACTCCGTTGCCACCTATAGCGGTCGATGATTTTGCAGCGACTAGCACGGGTATTATTGGAATTACAATTTTAGATAACGATACAGATCCACAAGGGAGCATATTAACTTATTCCATTCTTACAGGACCGAGTAATGGCGTAGCAGCAAATGATCTACAAGGAATTATTTACACGCCAGAAGATGATTACTGTGGAATAGACAATATCCAATATCAAATTTGCAATGAATACGGATTATGTGATACAGCCTGGGTTTACATCACAGTAACACCAGCAGATAGCGATGGCGATGGGATTCCGGATTATGTAGAAACAACATCAGCAGATACTGATGGAGATGGTGAGCTTGATTATTTATCACTTGATAGCGATGGAGATGGTATTTCAGATAGTCAAGAGGCAGGAATGTTTATCGGTGATCCTTGTATTTTTGATCCCATACCAGATTGCAATGCTGATGGTATTCCTGATTATCAGGATGCGGAAAGCTGTGAAATAGTGAGTTTCGAAATCCCGGAAGGATTTTCTCCAAACGGAGATAATGTAAACGATTACTTCGAGATAAAAGGGTTAGAAGAATACCCTGATAATTCTATCATAATATTCAACCGCTGGGGAAACAAGGTCTTTGCGGCAGAACCTTATGATAATAATTGGAGAGGAACTAACGCATTTGGTATTTCATTTGGTGGAGAAGATCTACCAGAGGGAACCTATTTTTATCTATTAAAATTAACACCCGATGATGAACCAATCAAGGGGTATGTTTATATAACTAGATAATCATGATAAAAGATACGATTATGAAAAAGCTACTTTATATTTTAACATTTGGGTTGTTGCCAGCATTAGGTTTGGCGCAGCAGGAGGCAATGTTTACGCACTACATGTTCAACACACTTGAAGTTAACCCGGCATATGCCGGTAGTCGGGATGCCCTTACGATAACAGGAATTCATAGGTCGCAATGGGTTGGTTTTGATGGGGCACCAGTAACCCAGACTATAACGGCTCATAGCCCTATTTACAGAGAAGAATTGGCTGTTGGTTTTTCTCTTATCAATGACAGAATAGGACCAACAAATACGACTTCAATATATGGCGATGTTGCATATCGAATGAATTTAAGTGAAAATGGAAAGCTAGCGTTTGGGTTAAAAGCAGGACTGAATATTATGCAATCTGGATTGTCCTCGTTAAAGTTGACGGATGATAAAACTGATCAATCTTTTGTTAGTGATATTCAGAGTAAAGCATTACCGAATTTTGGTTTTGGATTATATTATTCAACTCCTAAAGTATACGCAGGTTTGTCAAGTCCCAGGATACTGCAAAACAATTTCTCTACTAATTCTACCGCGACTGCATCGAATAGCGAGAAACGTCATTATTTTATGATCGCTGGTGCGATTATGGAGATTTCTGATAATATCAAATTCAAACCAACAACTTTCGTAAAGGCAACTGCGGCTGCACCGTTAGAAGCTGATTTAACGGCAAGTTTCTTATTTAATGAAATGATTTCTGCAGGTCTCATGGTTCGGACTGGCGATGCTGTTGGCTTATTGATAGGCGTCAATCCAACTCCTCAGTTCAGAATAGGTTATTCATTTGATTGGTCTTATGGATTGAGTACAGGAAAGTATAATGGAGGAAGTCACGAAATTATGTTACGATACGATTTCATATATAAGGAAAAAGAAAAAATTCGTTCACCACGATATTTCTAAAATGATAGAGATGAGAAAAATTACACTATTTGTTATCACACTTTGTTTTACTTTTTCTGCTTTCACGCAAGGCGGTAAAATCAAAAAAGCTGACAAGCATTTCGATAGCTATTCATACGCTAATGCGATAGAAAAATATGTCGATTTGGAAGAAAAATCTCCAGAAATAAATAGAAGATTGGCAGAAAGCTATTGGAATTTGCATGATTATTTAAAGGCTGAAGAGTATTATGCTTTAGTGGTTAATCAAGCTAATGCTGAGCCATTAGATTTTTTTAACTATTCAGAATCGTTAAAAAGTAATTCGAAATATCTGGAATCGGAAAAATGGATGGATAAGTATCATTCTGTAGCTGGTCATGATGGTCGTGCGGTTAAGCATTTTAGAAACAAAGGATATGCTCAAAAACTGTTAAAAGATGATGGTCGTTATATTATTCAAAATTTAGACATCAATAGCAAACAGCAAGATTTTGGCGCAACTTATTATAAAGATAAGGTAGTATTCACCTCTTCTCGTGAAGGTACGAAACCAATTGAAAGGAAGTGGAATTGGAACGGACTTCCTTTTTTAGACATGTATGTTGCAGATAAGGCAGCAGATGGCACGTTAAGTAACTGCGAAGAATTCCATAAAAAGATTAATATGAAGTATCATGAAGGCCCGGCATCGTTCACAGATGATGGAAAATTGGTCGTTTTTACCCGAAATAATTACGAAGGTAAAGATGCAGAAGGTGTTATAAAACTTCAGATGTATTATGCAGAATTAGAAGATGAAGATTGGAGCGAGGAAAAAGGAATCCACTTTAATAGTGACCAGTATTCAGCAGGTCACCCGTCTTTATCTCCCGATGGCACTTTTATGTACTTTACCTCAGATATGCCTGGAGGAAAAGGAGGTACAGATATATACAAAGTAGCTCGAAATGAAGATGGCTCTTGGGGTAAACCTGAAAATTTAGGGGCGACAATAAATACAGAAGGTAACGAAATGTTTCCATTTTATCACCCTGAAGGTATTTTGGTTTTTGCGTCCAATGGTCACCCAGGACTTGGTGGGTTAGATAATTTCTTGGTACAAGTAAAAGAAAATGGATATGGAAAGGTTATTAATATGGGTGCTCCGCTAAATACCAATGCAGACGATTTCTCTGTGAGTATAGATAAAGACATGAAATTTGGATATGTAGCTTCTAATCGAATTGGAGGGCAGGGTAGTGATGATATTTATTCTTTCGAGTTGTTGAAGAAATTCAAGTTTGGTAAAACCATTAAGGGAGTCGCCAGCAGTAAATCAGGGAGCTTACTAGATAGTACGTTGGTTAAGTTGTTCAATGAAGCAGGTGAGATTGTTGCAGAAGTTATAACTAACGATAAAGGAGAGTATTCTTTTGAGGTAGAACCCGGGTTGAAGTTTAACCTTAGCGGCTCTCGAACAGATCATTTTGATGGGGAGAATCAGGCAAATACGGATACGGATGAAGAGGTGGTAATTGCCGATTTGCAGTTGGAAAAAGATCCGGGACTTTCAGTTTATCTTTTAATTACCGACAAGAAAACGGGAGAACCATTGAAGGATGTTAAAATTAGATTAACGGATAATATGACAGGAGATATAATTGATGTACTGACACCAGAAACTGGAGATTGGAGGAAGCCTCTTGGTGATAAAAGATTAAAAGATAGAATAAGTTATAACCTTACTATCGAAAGGGAAGGGTACTTTTCGAAAAAGGTGACATATAACACAGAGTTATCCGAGCCAGGTCAGTATGATATCCACAAAACATTAGATTTAGGTCTTGATGAAGAAGTAAAGGATTTGTCTGAGCTCGTTCAAATTAACCCAATAAATTTTGATTTAAACAAGTATAATATCAGACCAGACGCTGAAGTTGAGCTGAACAAGATTGTTGAAGTGATGAACAAATACCCAGGTATGGTAGTAGAGCTTGGAGCACACACCGATTGTAGAGGAAGTAAAGCGTATAACGAGCGCTTATCAGATAAAAGAGCAAGAGCTTCGGCGGCTTATATAAAAACGAAAATTACTGATCCTGATAGAATTTATGGTAAAGGCTATGGAGAGTCAATACTGCTTAACGATTGCGCTTGTGAAGGAGCTGTTAAATCTGATTGTAGTGATGAGCTGCATGCTGAAAACCGAAGAACGGAATTTAAAGTAATCAGCACGGGCAATGATAAAGTTAAGGTTACAAACACTAGTCCTGATTCATTTTAAGATCAAAGGCCAAAATCTTTCATTGCATTAATTATTTATAGCTATTTACGAGATTTATTTACGAAGTAGCAGTTTTAGGTTTAGTTGGAATAATTAAGATGGCCTGACTCGTGTTTATTCTATAATAATCTCGTCAATGAAAATGTAAGATTCTCCGCCAGCTCCAAGGTGCCATTGAGGTAGCTTCCCGAAATATTTTGCATTTACCTTGATGTAGCGTGCACTCGTATTTACTTCACTCGTATAATCTGCCGATTTTATTTCATAACTGTTACTTGGGTATGTTTGTTTTATTCGGGCTACCTCTTCATAAATAATACCGTCAAGAGAAATAGAATAAATAATTTCGGTAGGCAGAATTATCCAAGAACGGAGATCCTGAATGTATCCAGAGCCAATTGATTTTAGCTCTTGAACTTCTCCTAAGTCAACAATTCCTTCAAAATCATTTCCCTGATAGCCTTGCCAACCACCGGTACGAAAATCATTTCCTCCACGAATATTATCGATAAGGCTGTTGTTACCTCCTGCGGTGTATTGAGGGGAACATTCGCTGTTAATTTGTATTGTTTTTTTACCTGAGATCTTTACAAAATTTGCTTTAGTAGTAAAGCTTTCCGAACAATTTTTGGCTTTAGATTTGGCTGTTATGGAGCTCTTTTCATCGATGTAGAAACCATTTTTATAGACCATTTGATTGTCACTTGAGATGACTTTATCCAGAGCATAATAGATCGTTGAAGAAGGGTCGGCAGAATTAAATTCGATAAATAGTGAATCGGTAAATGTTTGGCTCTTCGCAGTGATAAATGGAACAGGTGTTATTAAGTTATTTGTGATTTTTGAGCTTGGTGAAGAATTATCGCTTAATCCCAATTGATAATTTGGGGTGTCGCCCATGTTGAATACAAGTATTCCTCCTTTAATTATGTCAAAGTGCGATAAGTAGCTTTTTTCATAAGGTTTTCCATTTAATTCAAGTGATTGAATATAGAGGTTGTTATCGCTTTGATTTTTCACATCTATAACGAATGTATTCCCATTCTCTAGGTTAATCGTTGCTGAATTAATATTTGGTGAACCAATTATGTATATAGTGTCTCCAGGGGTGACAGGGTAAAATCCTAACGAGCTTAACACATACCAAGAAGACATCTGACCGCAATCTTCATTGCCAATTAAACCATCTGGTTTGTTAGTGTACATTTCTGATAGTATTTGCCTGACCATCTTCTGCGTTTTCCAAGGTTTGTGCACATATGAATATAAGTAGGCCATGTGATGACTTGGTTCATTTCCATGAGCATATTGGCCCACAAGTCCTGTGATATCAACTTGTGTTCTTCCTGTAGTCGCATCCGAAGTGGAAAAAAGTTCATCGAGTTTGTTTTCAAAAGACTTTTTTCCTCCCATGAGTTTTATAAGCCCAGTTACATCTTGTGGCACATAAAAGCTGTACTGCCAGGAGTTAGCTTCCGTAAAATTGAAATTAACTTCAGTAGGGTTAAAAGGTTCCATAAAGGTTTCATTTCGTTTTGCTCTCATAAATCCTGTATTTGGGTCAAAATGATTTTTATAATATTGGGCTCGCTTAGAATATACAGCATGCGCTTCTTTGTCGTTTTTGTCCTTAGCGATTTGAGAAATACACCAGTCATCGTAAGCATATTCTAGAGCCTTAGAAACAGATTCATGCTCTTCTGTTGCGGCTATGTATCCATGTTTTTGGTAAGCGTCAAGACCAAGCTTATTACTTGTAGAGGTGGCCAAACAGGCAGAGAAAATTTTATCTGTATCGTAATCACGAATATTTTTCATATATGCATCTGCAATAACTGGAATTGAGTGGTATCCAATCATACATCCAGTATAGTTAGCAGATAATTCCCACATTGGAAGCTGTCCACCATTTTCATATTGTAATAGGAAAGTATTTATGAATTCGTTGGTTTTTTCTTGCTCGATAATTGTAAATAATGGGTGAGTGGCTCGGTAGGTATCCCATAAAG
>JABHTA010000160.1 GCA_018669945.1 Flavobacteriales bacterium | reverse complement strand
ATCCCTTATTTTGTGGAATTCAACGCCCCCTTTGTGGAAGAGCGAATTGCCTTTGCTGGTCGCTCTTGGTTTAATGTTGAAGCCAATTCGATTGAAAAGGAGCAATTAGCAACTTGCGATAAATTGATTGTAGTTTCCTCTGCCCTAAAAACGTATTATAATGAAAAAGCAGATGTCGCGAATAAAACTATTATTACTCCCAATGCGATTAACTTAGACACTTTATCTCCCAATAATTCTAATTTTACAGTTAAAGGAATCAAGGAAAATAATTTAGTTATCGGTTTTGTGGGGTCCATTTTTCCTTACCACGGAGTGCAAGATATTATCTCTATTTTTCCAAACCTAAAAGCACGTTACTCTAACGTTAAATTATTGATTGTAGGAGGTGGTGAAATACTTACCAAGCTCCAGCAGCAGGTAAATGATATCGGAGCTAATCACGATATTATTTTCACAGGTAGCGTGCCACATGCTGAAGTGTTCAACTACATCAATCTTATGGATATTGCGGTGATGCCTAACTCCAATTGGTATGGGTCACCCGTCAAAATATTTGAATACGCCTACATGAAAAAAGCTGTTGTGGCCCTAAATAATGGGCCAATGAATGATGTTATGGAGCACGAAAAAGATGGGCTACTGATTGAAGCGAATTTAGATTCATTAGAAAGTGCCTTGATTACGCTTGTCGGAGATGAATCGCTAAGAGCTGCCTATGCACAACATTTTCATGATAAAGTCGTCGAACACCACACTTGGTTTAAAATGGGGGAAAAAATTCTCAAAGATTTTCCCCATCGGTCCGAGTAAAAAGCAATAAGCCTGCTATCTTTGCAAAATGGTTTCTGTAAATAATGTATGCGTTCAGTTCTCGGGAAATGACCTTTTTAAAGGAATTTCATTTGTAGTTAACGAAAAAGATCGCATTGGTCTTGTTGGTAAAAATGGTGTTGGCAAGTCTACACTGATGAAAATCATGGCTGGCCAGCAAGTGCCAGAATCTGGGGGAATAACGATTCCTGAAGGAAAATCAGTTGGATATCTCTCTCAAGACATCCACATAAATTCTGATAAATCAATATTAGAAGAAACACTATCAGTTTTGCAAGATGTTAATGCCATTCAAGAAGAAATTGATTCAGTCACCAAAGAGCTAGAATCAAGAACTGATTACGAAAGCATTGCTTACATTTCCCTTATTACAAAATTAACAGATGCACACGAAACTTTAAACAATTCTGGAGGCGACAAATTGGAAGGCGAAGCAGAAAAAATATTGAAAGGACTAGGGTTTCCTCCGTCTGATTTTACGAGGCCTGTTTCAGAGTTTAGTGGTGGTTGGCAAATGCGCGTTGAACTCGCTAAGCTTCTCTTGCAAATGCCATATTTATTGCTGTTAGATGAACCAACTAACCACTTGGATATTGAGTCAATAATGTGGTTAGAGAATTTCTTTCAATCCTACCCAGGTGCCATTATGATGGTTTCGCATGATAGAATGTTTTTAGATAATGTCACAAACAGAACAATTGAAATAGTTTTCGGAAAAACCCATGATTATAAGGTTTCTTATTCTAAGTATTTTCAATTAAGAGAAGAGAGATTAGAACAACAACGTGCAACTTTCGAAAATCAACAAAAGATGATTGCCTCGAAAGAGAAATTTATCGAACGATTTAAAGCCAAGAATAGTAAAGCAAAACAAGCGCAATCGATGTTAAAGCAACTAGATAAAATCGAACGTGTTGAGTTTGATGAGTTGGACACATCAACTATTCAGTTTCGTTTCCCGCAGGCCCCAAGATCCGGAGACCTTGTGATTGGTGGAGCTGCTGTAACCAAAAAATATGGTGATTCTGTAATTCTTGAAGATTTAGATTTTAAAATTGTTAGAGGAGAGCGTATCGCTTTTGTTGGGCAAAACGGACAGGGAAAATCTACATTAGTAAAGTTAATCAATAAAGAAGTTGAATTTACCGGTAACATAACCATAGGCCACAATGTAGAAATTGGTTACTATGCACAAATTCAAGATAAAACACTTGATGAAAATAGAACTGTGCTGGAAACTATTGAAGATGTAGCGACTGGAGATTGGTCTAAAAATCACAAAATTAGAGGGCTCTTAGGCGCCTTTCTTTTTGGGAAAGAAGACATTGAAAAAAAAGTAAAAGTATTATCGGGAGGTGAACGCGCTCGTCTAGCAATAGCCAAATTGCTTCTCAAGCCATACAATCTTTTGATACTCGATGAACCGACCAATCACTTAGATATTGCTTCGAAAGAGGTGTTAAAAAACGCACTGAGGTTGTTTGATGGAACATTGATTCTTGTTTCTCATGATCGAGAGTTCCTGCAGGGATTAACAGACCGAACATTCGAATTTAAAAATAAAAAAGTAAAGGAGCATATCGGCGAAATTTCTGAGTTCTTGAACCACCATGAATTACAAACTTTCCGTCAATTCGAATTATCTGGAAAAAAAGAAGAAAAATCGGCAAAAAAGAGTGATTCTAGTCAAAAAACAGAGTTTTTAGATAAAAAAAGCACCGAAAAGCTGTTAAAAAAGCTAAATAGCAGAATTACTAAATCTGAAAAAAAAATCTCACAACTAGAGGTGAAAATTGAAGAGTTTGAATTAAGTTTAAAAGACTCCTCTTCTTATCAAAAAGTGATAAATGATAAAGAGGCTTATTCTGCATACGAGCAAAACAAGCAAGCTCTTGAACAAGAAATGGAAAGATGGGAGAATCTTTCAACTGAATTAGATAAAATAAACTAGCTAAACCCTCCTCCGTGATTAAGGAAGAGGCTTCGCTAAAAGTTAGCCGAGCCACCAAAAAGTAAATAACAAAGGCTATGACGATTAACCCTTCTTCTTCCCCTTAATCCTCTTTTGAGCTACTTCCAATCCGCCATAATTTTTTAGAGTAACGCGTAACCATTGTTTGCATTCTTTAAAATGCTCGAAAACATGCGCTTCAGGAATCTGGTTTGGAATGATGTCCATTTTATGTAGCATCTTCAATGACTGCCCTTTAGCACCAGATAATGCTATCAATACATTTTGGCTATAGAGTTCTTGAATGGCATCTTCTAACGCAAATACCCCTGACTGGTCTACAAATGGAACGTTTTCCATTCTAATAACCAAAACTTGAATCTCGGGGAGGGTATCTATTAATTCTCTAAAATGCGACACGAAACCAAAGAATAACGGACCATTAAGGTGCTTGAAATATACCAAATGATGTAATTCGCTATCTATCGGCATTTCATCTTTCCATAAGGGATCAGATTCTCTAATGTCATTCAGATTTTCGATTCGACTTTCAGCAGCAGAAATATCACCCATTCGTTGCATAAAAATAAATGCGGCAATTACAAGCCCAACTGCAACTGCATAAATCAACTGCCAGAATACCGTTAAAGTAAGTACCACCAATAAAATGACTTTGGCAGAGGCCCCCATTTTTGGGAAATACTTTAGTCCTTTATAATCCATTACATCAATACCAACTGTTATTAATATACCTGCTAAAACTGCTGCGGGAATCTTCGATGCAATTGGGCCTAACCCAAGAAGCATTATAAACAACAAGAGTCCCGTTATCACCCCTGATAGCCTAGTTTTACCGCCTGCCTTAATATTAACTACAGTTCTAATTGTTGCTCCTGCTCCAGGCAAACCACCAAAAAAACCACTAACAATATTTCCAATGCCTTGCCCTACTAATTCTCTGTTTGGCTCGTGACGAGTTTTAGTTAAATTATCCGCTACAACAGAAGTTAATAATGAATCAATTGAGCCCAATAGCGCCAAAGAAAGTGCAGATAATATATATGGTGCTATGGCCGGAAAACTAAAATTTGTAATTACGCCTAACTGAAAATCTGGGAATCCACTGGGAACTCGACTAATCAATCTTGCATCAACATCCATAAAGTACACTCCAGCTGTACCTGCTACAAGTGCAATTAGAGCTCCTGGTATACCAATAGGGAATTTCTTAAAGACATATATGATTACAATTGATAAAAGCGCAAGTGAAAAATCTATCCAATTAATATTGGAAAAAGCTTTACTATAATACATTATTGCTCCTCGAACCCCTTTTGAATCATTCTTTGCCAATAGTTTCGCTTCAGTTCTAATATCTGATAACGTGACAAACTGAGCTTGAAAAAGCGTTTCTCGAATATCTTCAAGCACGAGTACATCGTTTTCAGCTTCAGACCTCAAGAACTTCTCAAAAATTAACTCTTCCGCTTGCGGTTTAAATGACTCAATTACCTCTTCATCTTCGCCTGAATAGTAACCTACAGCTGGCAAAATCATTGTTAAAATAATTATAACCCCAATGCCAGTCATAAAACCTGATATAACAGTGTATGGTATATACTTGATATAGGTGCCTAATTTTATAAACCCCAACAACATCTGAAAAAGCCCGGCTAAAACGAATACTCCAAAAATAAATGGCAGTGCATCATCAATTTTTCCATTAAATGCTTGTAAAATTCCGCCAACAACGAGCATGCTTAGTGCCGTCATAGGTGCTGTTGGTCCACTGATTTGTGTCT
>JABHTA010000245.1 GCA_018669945.1 Flavobacteriales bacterium | reverse complement strand
ATTTCTCGATCACCATTTACACCTTTTTCCCTAATAATTGCCGCCTTTGCGCCAGTCGTATGTTTTCTATTAAAAACTGCATCGAAATCAGTTAATTTTCCGCTAAATCCTCCCAAAAAATTATATTCCAATTTAGACGTTTTATATGATTCGAAACGCTCTTTTGCTAGTTCTTTTGTCGATTGTTGCTCATCTAGTAAATACGAAGTTTTGTACCAAGTATCTCTATAATCATTTATATCTAAATTTAACTCTGTCCCCGAATGCTTAATAATTAATTGTCTTCCATTTATGGGCCTCCCAATAATTCTTGCTTGAATATTATCATTCCCAAAAATTGACATTACACTATCTGCATCATTAACTTGAATCATTAAGCCAGGATTTTCGCTAAATAATATTTTTATAACATCGGCCTCATCTATTGAGTCAAGGTTAATCTCTATGCCACCAGTTGAATTTGCAAATGTCATTTCCAGCAGCGATGTCACCATACCTCCTGCTGAAATATCATGCCCAGCCAAAACTTGTCCTGATTTTATCAGCTCTTGAACCGCGTTGAAGGCTTTCGCAAAGTATTTTGTGTCAGTTATTGTTGGGGCATCAGTGCCTAATTTATTTAACACCTGAGCAAAAGAAGATCCACCTAATTTGTATTCTTCTTTCGATAAATCTATGTAGATTAAAGAAGTGTTTTCGTCATTAACGATAACCGGCTCAACAATTTTTCGAACATCAGAAACCTCTCCAGAAGCAGTAATAATTACTGTACCAGGAGCATAAACTACATCATTTTTGTATTTCTGCGTCATCGAAAGTGAATCCTTTCCTGTAGGAATATTAATTCCTAAATCGCAGGCAAAAGTTGAAATTGCTTCAACTGCTTGGTACAACCTAGCATCTTCCCCATCGTTTTTACAAGGCCACATCCAATTAGCACTTAACGAAACTGATTTTAAATTATCTTTTAACGGAGCCCAAATAAGATTTGTTAGTGACTCCGCAATTGCTAGTCGGCTGCCCTTCTCTGCGTTAATCATAGCGGCAGCTGGTGCATGTCCTAAAGCCGTTGCGATTCCGTAAACACCAGTAAAATCTATTGCTACAGCCCCTAAATTATTCAGCGGTAATTGAATTTCTCCGGCAGTTTGCTGTTTAGCAACTTTTCCTGTTACAGATCGGTCAACTTTATTAGTTAACCAGTCTTTACATGCCACCGACTCCAGCTGTAAAACTTGCTCAACGTAATTCATTACTTTATCTGTATCGTAAGCAACCGCATCAAATGTTCTATTAATCGTAGAATCTTTAATAACAGTCTTCGGTGGTTTTCCGAACATATCAGATATCTGCAAATCGATCGGATTATCACCCGTTTTTTCATCTACAAAAGAGAACTGGTGGTCACCCGTTACTTCACCAACAACGTACATTGGTGATCGCTCACGTTGACAAATTTCATCGAGCAATCCAATATCTTCATCCTTAATAACCAAGCCCATTCGTTCTTGCGATTCATTTCCCGCAATCTCTTTAGCAGAAAGAGTCGGATCTCCTATCGGAAGGCTTCTCAAGTTAATCGTTCCTCCTGTCTCTTCAACCAATTCTGACAAGCAGTTTAAATGACCACCGGCACCGTGATCATGAATTGATACAATCGGATTATTAGATGACTCAACAAATGCGCGAATTGCGTTACATGCTCTTTTCTGCATTTCTGGATTAGAGCGTTGAATTGCGTTCAGCTCTATCGAGCTACTCATAGCACCTGTATCGACAGATGACACTGCACTGCCGCCCATTCCAATTCTATAATTATCCCCGCCAAGAATTACAATTTTATCTCCTTTTTGAGGCATCTCTTTTTGTGCATCTTCATGTTTACCGTAACCAATTCCGCCAGCTTGCATAATTACTTTGTCGAAACCAAATTTCTTTCCTTCTTCTGTGTGTTCAAAAGTAAAAACAGAACCATTTATTAGTGGTTGCCCAAACTTATTTCCAAAATCAGAAGCACCGTTAGAAGCTTTAATCAAAATATCCATTGGCTTCTGATATAACCATTCACGCGCTGGCATACCCTGCTCCCACTCTCGACCTTCTTCCAAACGAGAATACGCTGTCATGTATACCGCAGTTCCAGCCATAGGAACGCTGCCTTGGCCTCCCGCCATTCTATCTCGAATCTCACCTCCTGATCCTGTAGCCGCACCATTAAATGGTTCAACTGTCGTTGGAAAATTATGTGTTTCGGCTTTCAATGAAAGAACTGTATCTATTTCAGATACTTCGAAAAAGTCAGCCTTGTTTTGAGTTTTAGGAGCAAACTGCATCGCCCTTGGTCCATTCACAAAACTCACATTGTCTTTGTATGCTGAAACAATTGTATTCGGGTTTTGTTTGGCTGTTTTACGAATAAGATTGAATAGTGAAGATTTTTTTTCTTTTCCATCTATAATGTACTGCCCGTTAAATATTTTATGGCGACAGTGCTCGGAATTAACTTGAGAAAACCCGAACACCTCACTATCCGTAAGTTTTCTTTCAATTCGTTTAGACACGCCTTCTAGATACTGGATTTCTTGATCATTTAGCGCCAACCCTTCTTGCTCGTTATAGGCTTTGATATCGTCAACAAATAAAACTGGTTCAGGTTCCACATCGATTGTGAATAGATTTTGATCTAATGTTAAGAACAACGTTTCAAGCATTGGATCAAAAGATGCGGAATCATTTTCTTCAACCTTGTATTCCTCAATTCTTGTGATATTGTCAATCCCCATATTCTGAGTAATTTCGGCTGCATTTGTACTCCAAGGAGATACCATCTCTTTTTTCGGACCAACATAAATTCCGACCAACGCAGAATCTGGAAGTCTAACTCCCGCTAACAGCCAATTTAACTTAGCAATATCTTCCTCTTTTGCCAATCCTTTAAATTGAACTGCTAAAATTTTGTTGGATTTATTCTTGAAAAATACAATCATTACACAGGATTTTCACTTTGAGGCAAAATTACTGAAGTGATAGGGTAAAGGCTAAAGAAAACATGTAGGATTATCAACAGTAATAATCCTTACTTTTGGGGATAATCAACAGATATAAACAGTTTGACCGAAGCTTTGTTAACAATATTTTACACACTCATATTATTATGGGTGATTCGTAAATGGAGTTTCTTTCATGGCGGTGGACTTACCCCAAACATTATTTCTTTTGTTTTTCTATTAAAAATAGGATTTGGCTTTCTGCTTTTCGTAATTTACTATTTCTACTATGGGAATAATAGATTTACTAGTGATGCTTTTCGATTTTTCGATGATTCACTTGTTATGTATGGAGCCTTAAAAACAGACCCGACTCACTATTTGAGACTCTTATTCGGAATCGGACTTGACAAACCTGATCTCGCCCTCTACATTAAAGAAATGACCTTTTGGGGCCGAGATTTCCCACATGGCTTATTCAACGACAATCAAACTATCATTAGGGTAAATGCCATTTTCGATTTGTTCTCGTTTGGCTACTATCACGTTCACACTGTTTTTATGTGTTTTATTTCTTTGATTGGATTAACTGCCCTCTACAAGGCCTTTGTTCCATTTCTTCAAAAACATAAACTCCTTTTACTAATCGGAATTTTCCTTATCCCGTCCGTTCTTTTTTGGGGTTCAGGAGTACTAAAAGAAGGCGTGGTGATTTTCTCTATGGGGCTTTTAATATGGAGTTTATTCAAAGTGGTCGAAAAGCCAAACGTTAAACATCTATCAGTTCTCATTTGTTCTATTCTTATGCTTCTATTTATTAAAGTGTACGTAATTATAGCTCTTGCTCCAGGAATCATTGGCTTTATTCTACTTACAAAAAAAAATAGGTGGAACCCATTAGTAGTATACTTAAGCATTGAGATTACAGGCAGTCTAATAAGCCTAGGTGTACACAACAAAATTCCGCAAGTTGATATTATCACTAAGCTTCATTTTAAAAATATTGATTTCATTAAAATGTCGGAGAGAACAACATCTAACAGTGCCTTTTACTTAAAACGACTAAACAATAATCCAATTGAATTTGTAAAAATGATTCCATCTGCATTAACCAATACTACTTTTCGTCCTTTTATTTGGGAAAGTAAATCAGCGATGATGCTGCTGAACTCGTTTGAGAATATTACGCTATTTCTCTTCGGAGTCTTATGTCTTTTCTTTAGTAAAAAAAGCTCAAACATCGACTTCAAATTGGTCGGATTCTGTCTGACTTTCATAATTATTCTATATTTATTTATTGGATGGACAACGCCTATTTCCGGTGCTATTGTGAGATATAAAATACCTGCTTGGCCCTTTTTCATGATTCTATCCTTGCTCATTCTTGATGAACAAAAACTCTACTCTAAACTTCCATTTCTAGAAAAATTAAACGTAAAAATCAAATGAAAAAATTAGTTTACATCCTCGTTTCGGTTTCTGTACTGACCTCATGTATTAAATCTGAAAAAGCAGATTTATTGGTAAGAAACGCAACTATCTACACCGTTGATGCCGGATTTTCTATTGGTCAAGCAATGGCGATTAAAGATGGAAAAATTCTCGAAATTGGAAAAGAGCACGAAATCACAAATAAATACCGATCCGAAAAAGTTTTTGACGCCCAAACAAGGCCTATTTACCCTGGTTTTATTGATGCTCATTGCCATTTTTTAGGTTATGGGCTTAGTCTTCAACAAGTCAATTTAGTAGGCACTAAATCATTTGATGAAGGAATTGAACGCGTGATTGAGTTTTCTAAAAATAATACTGGAGAATGGATTGAAGGGCGAGGCTGGGACCAAAACGATTGGCAGATTCAAGAATTTCCAGACAAAGAAAAATTAGATGAATTATTCCCTAACCAGCCTATATTT
>JABHTA010000003.1 GCA_018669945.1 Flavobacteriales bacterium | reverse complement strand
TGTATAACCTCAAACTGAAGATTACCAACTGTACCAACAATTTTACGGTTACCAGGTTGTTGCGTAAACACCTGCGCAACTCCTTCCTCCGATAATTGGTTAATTCCTTTTTCAAGCTGTTTGGCTTTCATAGGATCTTTGTTGATTAGCTCCTTGAATATTTCTGGAGAGAAACTAGGTACACCTTTATAAAGCAGCTTTTCACTTTCACTTAACGTATCACCAATCTTTAGATTCCCCGTATCGTATAATCCAATTACATCTCCAGGCCAAGCTTCGTCAATAATGCTTTTATCTTGGGCCATAAAACTGGTTGGGCTGTTGAACTTAAACTTTTTATCTAGCCGTATGTGTTTATAGAATTTATTTCTTTCAAACTTACCTGAGCAGATTCTTAAAAAAGCAATCCTATCCCTATGTTTTGGATCTAGATTCGCATGAATTTTAAAAACGAAGCCAGTAAAGTTTTTTTCAGCTGGTACAACTTCTCGAACGTCAGTTGTTCTGGGAATAGGAGCAGGAGCAATTTCGATAAAGTTGTCAAGCATTTCTTGTACGCCAAAATTATTGACAGCACTACCAAAGAAAACAGGAGCAATCTTTCCTTCAAGATAATCTTGCACGTTTAAAGGCTCGTATACGCCTTCAATCAACTCAACATCTTCTCTTAGTATCTTAGCAAGGTCATCACCAACAATTTCGTCAATTTTAGGATCGTTCACATCAGTAATAGCAACAATGTCTCTTTCTATGCTTGTTTTGTTTGCTTCGAATAAGTTTAAAGTACCATCTACGAGGTTGTAAACACCCTTAAAGGTTTGTCCTATACTAATTGGCCAAGTAAGTGGTCGTACGCCAATTCCAAGCTTTTCTTCAATCTCGTCTAAAATTTCGAATGGGTCACGACCTTCCCTGTCCATTTTGTTGATGAAGGTTATAACTGGCGTGTTGCGCATTCTACAAACCTCCATTAGTTTCTCCGTTTGCCCTTCAACACCATTTGCGCAATCAATTACCATTATTACACTATCAACAGCAGAGAGCGTTCGGTATGTGTCTTCAGCAAAATCTTTGTGACCGGGCGTGTCTAGTAAGTTGATTCGGTAATTCTTGTAATCGAACGCCATTACCGAAGTAGAAACAGAAATACCTCTCTGTTTCTCAATTTCCATGAAATCGGAGGCGGCTGTTTGCTTCACCTTGTTTGACTTTACAGCACCGGCTTTTTGAATAGCACCCCCGAACAGCAATAGTTTCTCTGTTAAAGTTGTTTTACCAGCATCTGGGTGACTAATGATGCCAAATGTTCTTCTTCTTGCTATTTCTTGCTCCAGACCCATAATAACGAATTGTAATAAAGGTTGCAAAAGTAACAGATAAAGTTGTTTAAATTTGAAGTATGGAAACAACGTTGGTGTTAGGTGCAAGTGTTAAACCTAATAGGTATTCAAACAAAGCTATGTTTATGCTAAAAGAGAAAGGGTACAACTTACTTGCTGTAGGGAATAGAGAGGGCAGCGCTTACGATATTGATATTACAAAAGAAATGCCTACTAGCGGTGTTGACACAATAACGATGTATCTAGGTGCAACGAATCAAATTCCTTATTACGATTCAATTATTGCGTTAAAGCCAAGAAGAATAATTTTTAACCCTGGGTCCGAAAACATAGAGTTGACGGAGTTAGCTCATCAGAATGGAATAGAAACAGAAGAGGCTTGCACGTTGGTTTTGCTTTCTACGGGTGTTTACTGATTTTGGGTAAATAATTGCTATAATCGTAAAATCTTACGATTGTTACTCATATCATTATTATTGACTGGGAGTCTTTTATCAAAGGCTCAAATTGGCTATGGAATCTACGGAGGCCTTTCTATTAATCTTGGAAATAAAATCACAAGAGTAGGTTTAACAGGAGGAGGTTACGCTAATTACAATTACGTGCAGCTTAACCTAAAAGCAGGAGGGTTCTACAACTTTAAATCAATTGGTGTTGGAACTAAAACCTTAGAAGGAATGTTCGGAGCAGGTGTTGTTGGTACATATGGCGAGAAAGATTCAACAAAAACCTCATTTAACACCTCTTTAGATAATAACACGAATAGAAAAAACAGCTTGGGCTATGGTTGGAATTACTATTGGGACACACAAGGAACTTCCCAAGCTACAGGAATTTTTATGGCTGGATATGATAAAGTGACCGTATCAACTGAAAACGATTTGTTTGGTTGGCTTAGAGGAAAAGAGGATAAATACCGTACCGGAGCAATTAGAATCAGTTATCAATATGATAATATGGAATTTGCGTGGAAACACATTTTGTATACTGGAGATTTAGATGAAAAGAATAAAAAAGAGCATCCTAATTACCCTGCTCGTTTTGGGTATTATGGATTAGAAGATGCTAAGCATAGTGCTAAGTCTCATGGTATATCGGCACTTGAGGTTCGTTACAAGCTGCCTTACGAACAAGTTGCTTCATTTAGTCTGGGTGTAGATTCAGAATGGGTTCGTTTCATAGCTCAGGACTGGCTGATTCACGATGGTTATTACGTGCCTGTAAAATGGATAAAACATCCTAACTACCATATTCCGATGGTTGCAATAGACGGCTCTCAATACTTATTCATAGAAGAACAAAAAGTAAAACCTACCACTATCTATTTTAACTTAGGGTTGAATACGCCTATGTTTTATTGATGACAGAGGTAAAAATCGCACCTTTGCTCCATGTCAAATGCAATGAAAAATCAAAAAGGAATTCTCGAGAAGCTAAAAATTGAAAAGCTTAACCCGATGCAGGAGGAGGCTAAGTTGGCTATTCATTCCGCATCAGATATAATGATACTTTCTCCAACTGGTTCGGGGAAAACACTTGGTTTTTTGTTGCCTATAGTTGCAGAGTTAGATATAACTTGTGCAGAAGTTCAAGCTATGATAATTGTTCCATCTAGAGAGTTGGCAATACAAATTGAGCAGGTGGCACGAGAAATGGGGACGGGGTATAAAGTAAACTGTGTTTACGGAGGTCGTTCTTTTTCGAAAGATAAATACGATTTACAGCATCCACCAGCAATTTTGGTAGGTACACCAGGTAGAGTTGCAGATCATCTAAGAAGAAAAACCTTCAAAGCAAATGAAGTTAAAATATTGGTGTTAGATGAATTTGATAAATCGTTAGAAGTCGGGTTCGAAACCGAAATGAAAGACATTATTTCGTTGGTTCGTAAGGTTGAAAAAAGAATTCTAACATCCGCAACTCAAGGGGTTGAAGTTCCAGACTTTGTTAGATTAACCAACCCTATAATAATAGATTACCTTGGAGAGGGGAAGTCAGAGCTTAAAATAAAGACAGTCCTTTCACCCGATAAAGACAAGCTACAAACATTGGTAGATACGTTGAGTCATATCGGTAATCAGCCCGGAATCATCTTTTGTAATTTCAAAGAAACGATTCAAAGGGTGAGCGATTATCTTACGAAAAACAACATTAGTCATGGTTGCTTTTATGGTGGATTAGAGCAAAAAGACAGGGAAAGAGCGTTGATTAAATTCCGTAACGGAACACATCAAGTACTGTTAGCTACTGACTTGGCAGCTAGGGGTTTGGATATTACTGAGCTTAAGTTTATCATTCATTATCACCTGCCAATAAAGAGCGAAGAATTTACACACAGAAACGGAAGGACAGCGCGTATGCATAGCGAGGGCACAGCATACGTTTTGAAATGGAAAAATGAAGAGTTACCAGATTTTATACAGAGCGATGCCGAAGAAAAATTGGAAATGAACTCCGTTCCTCAAAAATCAGATTGGTCAACGCTACTAATTTCTGGAGGTAGACAAGCTAAAATCTCGAAAGGTGACATTGCTGGTCTATTTTTTAAGCAAGGCAATCTCAAAAAAGATGAGCTGGGTATTATTGAACTAAAACAAGATTGCGCCTTTGTAGCAGTGCCTAGCTCACGTGTGAATCACCTCATAAAATATTTGGACAACACCCGTATTAAAAAGAGAAAGGTTCGTATAACATTGATTTAATATTATTTTTAATTTTTTTCGACATAGTGCTTTATAAAAGCGACTAATTGCCTATTATTGCCGACTAAAGCTATTTAAAATAAAAAACAATGAAAAACAAAACCATATACTATTTAGCCTTGTGTTTTATGATGTGTTTCACATATAATGTTGTCGCTCAGGGAATTATAAAAATTGATGATCCATCTAGAACTCAAGAAATTGTAAAACACAAAACTCAACCCAATTTCACAAGCGAAATTAATGAACCAGTTACTTCAAATCCTCAATTTTTAATTGAAGATTTTAATGAAAAAATACAAGATTTCACAAAGGGTATTACTCCATGGAAGCTGTCCAGCTTCGAATTGTCAAAAAATGATTTAAAAGAAAATGCAAATAACTATCAACTATTAATAGAGGATGTTAGAGATGAATTCAACAGTAATATTTTTTATTATGAAAAAGAAGGGATGGCTCTTTTGTGTAGAAATGATAATCCTATAACACCTATGTATTTTGGTTCTTTTTCAATTAAAGGAAGCGATATTGTTTTATCTCATAAAGTTGCTGGTTGTCCAACTTGTTCTAAAATGGTTAGCTATTCTCGAACCATTATTAAAAATACTCTTGTCTTAAAAATACAAGATGAAGACGATAATAAGAGCGATGTTTTTTATTTATTAACCTTCATTAAATAAATTCTCATGAAAAAAATTATGTACGCATTAAAAGCAGTTAATCAATTGCGAAAATTATATTTTATTCCTATTTTTTTATTGCTTTTCTGCACTAATTCATTTGCACAATTGGCAAATATTAACTACTCAGTAAAAGTTGACAGAATAACAAGTTATGAAGGCGGTTGGTTCGGTCCTTGCTGGGAAAGCGGAACTGAAGAATACACTGCCTGGGGTGGCTTTAATGATAATACTAACAGTAGTGTTTCTTGGGCTTCCTGCTTAACTTGTAATAGCAATGGTAATTGTACATATGGATATGGAGCATTTATTGGCTCTAGAACCAATACAAACGCCTACAATATTAATTATTATCTATATGCCTTCGAAAATGATGCAGGCAGTAGGTGCTACTATAATAGTGGCGATGATTGTTATTATTATGGCTCTCCCGGATATACATACATCAGGGAAAATGCCTATCCTTCTGCTTCCACTTATACTAATGGGCCTTATGCGCAAGCTTCAAGCAGCCACAGAATAAGATTAGAATGGACCTGGAAATATAGTGGCACATCTAATCTCATTTCTCCTGCATGTGCAGCTCAGACTGCTTCCTATAGTCAAAATGCTATCCGTTCATGGTCTTCCAACCTTACTGCAGGTAGAACATATAGGTTCTCAACTTTAGGCAATACTTCTGAAGATACCTATATCCGTATTTATGGCTCAAATGGTTACACGCTTGTAGCTTCGAATGATGATTATAGTTCTTTACAAAGTCTTGTGAATTTCACCCCTTCCTCATCAGGAACTTATTATATTGAAGTTTCCAGGTATGTAAGAAATGCACTTAATAACAGTGGCGGGTTGACTTATCAAGATGTTTCTACTCCTGCGGTTTCCGGTGGGACTGTTTCATCAAACACTTCAATTTGCTCTGGTGGCTCGGCCAGTTTTAGCAGTTCCAGTAATGCTTCTGCAGGATTTAATGGCGGTGGCTTTAGTTATCAATGGCAAGTTTCTTCCAACAACAGCAGTTGGTCAAATATCAGTGGTGCCAATTCTGCTTCTTACAACACGTCTTCTCTAACATCTACAAGATACTATAGAAGAAGGGCTACTGATTGTAAGAATACATCAGGTTATTCAAACACGGTAACTGCTTTTGTTGCAACACCACTAGTAGTATCTATTTCTTCCTCTGTCGCCAATGCTACTATATGTGCCAACGGTTCGACTGCATTAACTGCTTCAGTCAGTGGAGGAGCAATTGGTTCACAGGCTCCTTTTATCAATGAAATTCATTACGATAATTCAGGTTCTGATGCTGGAGAAGCGATTGAAGTTGCTGCAACGGCAGGAACAAATCTTAATGGGTGGTCTTTAGCTCTCTATAATGGATCAAATGGTACAGTATATAACACCAGAAACCTATCCGGGGTTGTTGGTGACTCAGGAAATGGATTTGGTTTTGTTACTGAAAACATCAGTGGCATTCAGAATGGATCCCCTGATGGAATTGCCTTGGTAGATAATACTGGAAATGTAATTCAGTTTTTAAGTTACGAAGGTACACTTACTGCAACCAATGGTCCTGCCAATGGATTAAGCAGCACTAACATAGGTGTTTCTGAAGCTTCCTCTACTGCTGTAGGGTTTTCATTACAGCTTCAAGGTAGTGGTAGTTCTTACGGTGATTTTACCTGGAGCGCTGCTCAGGTAAGTACTTTCGGTGCTCCAAACAATAATCAATCCTTTAATGCCAATAGTGGCTCACAAACATCTCCACAATTCAGTGGCTTATCTGCCGGCACCTATACATTTGGTGTTTCAGATGCCAATGGTTGTTCTACTTCTTCAACTGTTACTATTGGTGAGCCTACTCAGTTATTAGCCTCTTCTTCTGCTCCACAGATTCTGTGTGTCGGTGGAACTACTGTTGTAACAGTTTCAGCTTCAGGTGGTGTTTCTCCTTATACAGGAACAGGAACATTTACTGAAAACGAAGGAACATTTACTTATCAGGTAACAGATAATAACGGCTGTACAGCATCTACATCAGCTACTACAACGGTTGTGCCTGATGTTACTGCACCTTCTATTACTTGTGCTCCTGATGTTTCTGTCAATACCGATGCAGGTGTCTGTGAAGCGCAGACTACTGTTACAGGGCCGGCTGCTTCAGATGATTGCTCGTTTGCCTCTGTGGTAAATGACTACAACGGAACTTCAGATGCAAGTGATGTATATCCATTAGGAACAACGACAATCACTTGGACTGTTACAGACGGTTCTGGAAACACGAGTAGCTGCACACAGGATGTT
>JABHTA010000187.1 GCA_018669945.1 Flavobacteriales bacterium | reverse complement strand
TATTCGTTCAGCTCGATGGCTTAGGATCAGCAGGCTACTTTCAAATTACTGCAACCGCTTCAACTAACCCTGCAATAGAAATTTTCAATGGTGGATTAAGCCAAGGTTTGTACGTGGAGTCAACCAATCCTCTACTCGCATCTTCTGGAATTTTTTCTACCTATGCAGGTACAAATAGTGCTGTAACAGGTTTCGCAACGGGTGCCGGAAATGGAGTTAGAGGTATTGCAACGGGTGCCGGAAATGGACTTAGAGGTATTGCATCTGATGCTGCAGCATTCGGACTTGTTGCTAATAATAATGATGGAGGCGCTGCTGGTGCAGGATCTGGAACCGGGCTTATAGGCGTTGGAAATAATCATATCGGAACTTATCTTATTGCAGGCAGTGGGGGTGCTTTTACAGGGGAGACTACCGGTCTTGTAGCTTACTCAGAAACGCCGGGAATCGGAGAAGCTATTTACACAGAACAATTTGGCAACGTTACAAGAATAAATTATTGGGATGGAGGAACCCAATATAAAATTCAAGGGGACCTTGGTATGGTAGTTATGTCCGGAGCTGTTCCTGACTTGAATGGGAACCCAGTTGTAATGCATGCACCCGAAACTCCTGAAATGCATTTTATTGACTATGGAGTTGGAAAGTTAGTAAATGGAAAAGCATATATACAGATAGACCCTATTCTTTCTAAGAATATTGAAGTAAGTGAAAAACATCCGTTGAAAGTATTTGTTCAATTAGAAGGTGATTGCAAAGGGGTTTATGTTACAAACAAATCAGCCAATGGATTTGAGGTTATTGAGCTTCAAGGAGGTACGACAAATGTTGAATTTTCCTACCAAATTGTTGCTAATGCTGCAGATATGCAGCTAAGAAATGGAAAAATTTCAAAACATGCGGATTTAAGATTTGAACCATACAAAGGACCATTAGAAAAAGCTAAAGTTGATATAACCCATCTTAAGGCTGGTAATCAATCTGAAAGTTCAGGTAATAAACCGACTCCACCATCAATCAAATTGAAAAAATAATTATCTACCCTTTTTAATTAATAGTCCTCTAAAGAAAATTTAGAGGACTATTTTTTGGGCGTAATTTCTGTAACTTCGCGACACAAAACATAAAACAACATGTACAGTCAATACCAACCCTCAATTGCCGAAGAACTAAAAAAAATTGAACAAGCAGGTCTTTATAAAAGAGAACGCATAATCACTTCTCCTCAGGGTGCCCAAGTCACCTTAGATTCAGGAGAAGAAGTAGTAATCATGTGTGCAAACAACTATTTAGGCCTCTCCTCTCACCCTGCGGTAATAGAAGGTGCAAAAAAAGCACTTGACACACATGGTTATGGAATGTCATCTGTACGTTTTATTTGTGGCACACAAAATATCCACAAAAAACTAGAAGCTAAAATATCAGAGTTTTTGGGAATGGAAGACACTATACTTTATGCTGCCTGTTTTGATGCAAATGGAGGTGTATTCGAACCTCTTTTGGGAGCTGAAGATGCTATTATATCAGACGCGCTAAATCACGCATCTATAATCGATGGTGTTCGTTTATGTAAAGCTGCTCGATACCGTTATGCAAATAGTGATATGGCAGAATTGGAAGCTCAACTTATTAAATCTCAAGATCAGCGCCATAGATTAATTGTCACCGATGGCGTATTTTCTATGGATGGCTATATTGCAAAACTGGATCAAATTTGTGATTTAGCTGAGAAGTATAACGCTATGGTTATGGTGGATGATAGTCATGCTTCCGGTTTCATTGGTAAAACTGGACGTGGGTCACATGAGTTTAACAACGTAATGGGCCGTGTAGATATTATTACAAGTACCCTGGGCAAAGCTTTAGGTGGTGCTGTTGGTGGTTTCACCTCTGCAAAAAAAGAAATTATAGACATGCTGAGACAAAGGTCTCGACCATATTTATTCTCAAATTCACTAGCTCCATCTATCGTTGGGGCAGCAATTGAAGTCATCGATTTGTTGAGTAATTCAACTGAACTAAGAGACAAACTTGAAGCAAACACGAGCTATTTTAAAAAAGGAATTAAAGAAGTTGGGCTGGATATTAGAGAAGGTGACTCTCCTATTGTTCCAGTAATGCTGTACGATGCCAAACTGTCACAACAATTTGCAGATAAGCTACTTGAAAAGGGTGTTTATGCAATTGGTTTCTTCTACCCAGTTGTGCCAAAAGACCAAGCAAGAATTAGAGTCCAGATTTCTGCTGCACATACTATAGAACATCTCGATAAAGCTATAAACGCGTTTAAAGAAGTTGCAATTGAACTAGGAGTAATCAATTAATTCGACAACTCAACCGAAAAAGTCGATTTATACCCTTGTTCCTTTCGATTTAAGTTATACCTTTGCACCCCCATTTTAGGTGGATATTATATTTATGAATATTTAAATTAGTGGTAAAGTGGATACTTTAAGCTATAAAACAATATCAGCAAACAAGGAGACAGCCGACAAAAAGTGGCTTATTGTTAATGCTGAAAACGAAACACTTGGAAGACTTTCTTCAAAGATTGCCCAAGTATTAAGAGGTAAGAATAAGCCTAATTATACACCAC
>JABHTA010000009.1 GCA_018669945.1 Flavobacteriales bacterium | reverse complement strand
TGGTTTCAAGAGCCATATGAGGCTATGGTATTAACTACTGTTTGTAAAACAAGCGGATGTCGTTCTTCAATTTATTGTGAACAAATCGACACCCTTTTTGTACCTAAAGCAAACAAGAAGTTAAAGAACTGCAGCTATCATCACATGGCTCACCTTACAAAAGACAGAAAATACCAAGTAAATTCTGATTGCGAGCCAGTTGAAAATATTGAGAATGTAAAATGGTTTACTTTACCTCCGGCTCAGGAATGGTTTTATAAGAGAAGGTCTCCATTATATAAAGTACTTCCTCCTTATCGATCAGATTGTGATGGCGGTTCTGCAGTTATTATGGATTTTATTTATCCCAAAAACAGCAACAAGGTGTACATTCCAATTGAGCTTGATGGCTCACTCGGTAAAGTGATTTTCGAAATTGCGCATAGAAATACGACTTCAAAAATATACTGGCATCTAGATGGTATTTATCTCGGATATACGCAAGATTTTCACCAGCTTGATATTAACGCACGTAAAGGCTGGCATCAATTAGTTGTAGTTGATGAGCTTGGTAACGAATTAATTAAGAAGTTTGAAGTACTTAGCAATTAGGACCAAACGTCTTTAAGAAAAAATAATTGGAATTGAAAATAAGGAAATAGAGCGGAGAAAATTAGTAGAAGAAAAATTGGATGTAAATCTTTTTAAGCATTGTAGGGAATTAAAATTTTGTTCAATAATTTAGAAACCAAATTCGCATGCGTATAAATCATTAAATGACTACCATTTTTAATTATATGGTCAGCTTCAGTGCCTCCAATTGGAAAAGTTTTGTCTTTGTCGCCATGGATATGTATTACGTTTTCAAGCGATTTTTCTCGATTCCAATTAGCTATTTCATTGATGGCCCATTTAACAAATATTGGATCGCTGCTACTAAGAAAATGATTCATTAGCTTTTTTTGGTTTTCTGTTTTTAACCCGAAATACCAATAAATAATCGGATTTCCAATCTTTAATAATCGGCTAGGTATTAATCTATGAAAGGGATAAGATCTTCCTAATCGCATTAAATAAGGTAATTCGTGTCTGTTTCTTACGCTTGAAATAATAATTGATTTTAACGGCTTAGGTTTAATAAAATCTAGTATTTCACTCGTAATTATTCCTCCAAATGAAAGTCCGATAATAATATAAGGTTCGTTTATTACAAATTGATCGATAAGTCGAATAGAATAGTGTTGTAAAGTTTCTTTAGGTTCAGGTCTAATCCATTTTATATGATTAACTTTATATAATGAAAGATCTAATCGCTCAAAAACTTTTTCATCTGCTCCTAATCCACTTATTAAATTGAGCGTAATCACCAGATAAAATCAATAGAATATTCACTATTGTTAGCCTGCTTGTCGCTAGCAGTTATTTTGAGCTTATGGCTTTTACCTTTATCTAACTTGCTATCGTCAAAAAAGTAGGTTAGAAGATTAAGCTTGTAGTCATATTCCATTAAAATCCATTTCCCATCAATTGTTCCTCTATATGTTTTTAATCCAGATAATTCATCGCTAACCGTTACCTGAAGTTTTCCTCTGCTAGTCATATCGCGACCTTTAACAATGTTATAAGACTTGATTAGGGGGGCGATGGTATCTATCATTACAGTATATGGGCCAAAACTTCTTGTTTTAACTGTAATCCAACCCTCATTATAGGTGCCTCCCTCTGCAGCTAAAAATTTGTTTTCTTCATCTAAGGCAACGATTAAAGCCTTGTCTTGTAATACTTCTGGCAAACTATCAATTTTGATTGACATTGTCATGTAGGAGTGAAGAGGCTCGTAAATATTATGTGCTTTATGAATTGGAGTTATTGCTCTTCCTTTTGGCTCAGTAAGGTGGTAATCGAAAACAAAATCATCATAAAGAATATTTGCTGGTAATGATATTTTGAAATCTTCAGTTTTGAAATCGTTATGCTTATTTGATTTAAATAATAGACTTTGAAAGTTGGAAAAATCAGTGTGTTCAGAATGAGTTTTTGCTTGCGACACAGTGTCCTTAAATTCTATTGAATTTGCAATAAAGCTAAAGGTTGAAGCGTTTCCATAGCTGTCAGTTACAATGTATTGAATTAGATGTTTTTTTTCATCCTTAAAGTCATAGGTAAAAGCGTTTTTTTTACAATTATAAACGTTTAGTTTATTATTAGGTTGAACATATGAGCGCTGAATTCGAGAGCTGTTTTTTTTCCAATCATAGAAATGAACATGACTGTTTATGTATCTTGTTTCATGAAATCCAATTTTATCCATCTTATGGCAATAAACTTCTTGACTATCAATTAAAAGCTCAATTGAATAGACACCGCATCGATTCGAAGAACCATTAAGCTTATCTTGAACCTCCAAGCCAAAAGCAATTTTACCGCTTAGAGTAATTGTGCTGTTGAGCTTATAAAGTCCTTTATTACCGGTTAACTCAAGCAGTTTTGGAGCCCCACTATTATTTACTGTACCCATTTCCTTGACAGGATATATTCCTAGCTTTTTTATTGTAGGTTTTATATCGTCTTTTATATCAAAACCAAAAAGTAATGGATTAACAGGTATTTCAGTTTTAGTTTCTCTTAACTCAAAATGAAGATGTGGTCCGCCAGAGCCACCCGAATTTCCAGATAGGGCAACTAATTCTCCTTTTTTTACTAGTAAACCTGTTTTACTCGGAAATAACTCTATTTCATAAGATTCTTTTTTATACTGTGCATTATTGACGTATTCGCCAATTTCCCCATTAAAACTTTGTAAATGTGCGTATACAGATGTATAGCCATTTGGATGAGTAATGTATAATGCTTTTCCATAACCGCCATGACTTATTTTTATTCTTGAAACATAACCATCAGCAACGGCATAAATGTTTTTCCCTTCAACACTTTCGGTTTTCATATCAAGTCCCGCATGAAAATGATTACTTCTAATCTCACCAAAATTACCAGCTAAAAAAATTGGAATATCAAGCGGTGAACGAAAATATTCCAATGGATAATTTTGTGCGTTTACAAATTGAAGTAAACCAAAAAAGGAGAATAGAAGTATCTTTAAATTGTTCATTCTTTGAAAAGAAGTATTAACAACATCCACCAGCAAATGTAATGCCGATGTATTGCAAGTGACTGTAAATATTTCAATAAATATTCACAATTGCTGTTGACAGTTGTATTTAACAAAAGAAATAAAAAATTTGGTAGGTTAACGATACAAATGTAAATTTGGCAGAAGTCAATTTAGTTAAATTTTTGTTTTGGCAGAAGCGAGTAAAATAGTTGAAAATCTGGAAGTTAAGATTAATCATTTGATTAGTTCGCATAAAGCTGTTGTTTCAGAAAGTAACAAGTTGGTGGATAAAAACAACGAGTTAAGTGAACTAGTTAGTCAGCAGCAAAGTGAAATAGTGCAGCTTAAAGAAAAAGTGAAAATGGTTAAATTAGCCAAAAGTATTGAGGGGTCTGGAGAAGATACTTCAAAATTGAAGCTAAAGATTAATGAAGTAGTGCGGGAAGTGGATAAATGTATAGCCATGCTAAATAAATAACTGAAATGTCTGATCAACTATCGATAAAAATTACAATAGCCGACAGGAGTTATCCTTTAACAATAAAACGAGAAGAGGAAGAGGGAGTTAGAAAGGCAGCTAAAATGATTAGTGATAATGTAAACGATCTGTTAAGTAAGTATGCAGTAAAAGATAAGCAAGACCTTATCGCTATGACGGCATTACAGTATGCTTCTCAAATTGTGCAAGGAAATGCAAATACATTAGGTGATGATTCTGTTACTGAGCACTTACAATCGATAGAAGATCAGCTTTCGGAGTATTTAGAAAGCATTTAGTTCTTTAAAATAATATAATAAACACTCAATAAGTTTTGCTTATTGAGTTTAAGCTACCCGCGTAAATTATTATTATTTGTAAACTGAACATTTTATCCGTTATCGGGTTAACCCAGGATAAGACGAGCAGGCCTGATTACCTTCAAGGGATTTTGCATATGCAAGACACTGGACGTTCAACTTATTCGGAAATCCGAAATCTTGAACTTTATAGAAGTTTACAAGTTAATTTACGTGGGTTTTTTATGTCAAATAGTTGGCATATGAATTTTAAGAAAACAAATGGAAATTATAATAGGAGTCGTTGTTGGTTTAATTGTTGGTGCAGGCATTGTTGCATTAATAATGAAGAACTCGATGAAGAGTGGAGCTAATAAGGTTTTAAAAGAAGCTGAGGCGGATGCGGAAGTAGTTAAAAAAGAAAGAATTCTTCAAGCAAAAGAGAAGTTTTTACAATTAAAGGAAGAACACGAAAAGGTTATTCAAAGCAAGAACCATAAGATTAATGAAGCAGAAAAACGAGTTAAACAAAAAGAAACTTCATTAAACCAAAAGCTTGGGACAGTTAATACACAGCAGCGTGAAATTGATTCTGCTAGAGAGCAGATTAAATCGCAACAAGATCTTTTAGCTAAAAAGAATTCGGCTAATGAATTGCTCGCTAAAAAGCTTACTGAGCAGTTAGAAACAGTTTCTGGAATATCAGCCGATGACGCTAAAAAACAATTGATTGAAGCTTTAAAAGATGAAGCCAGAACCAATGCTTTAGCGCATGTAAAAGAAATTCAAGACGAAGCAAAAATCAATGCGAGTAAAGAAGCTAAAAAAATTGTTATACAAACAATTCAGCGTGTAGCGACTGAGCATGCAGTAGAAAATTCTGTGTCCGTATTTAATATTAGCGGAGATGAGATGAAAGGCAGGATTATTGGTAGAGAGGGCCGAAATATTCGAGCATTAGAGGCCGCCACTGGTGTGGAAATTATCGTTGATGACACTCCAGGTGCAATCATATTATCTGGCTTTGACCCAATTCGTAGAGAGATAGCTAGGCTTTCGCTGCATCAACTATGTGCTGATGGTAGAATTCATCCGGCTAGAATTGAAGAAGTAGTTGCTAAAACGACTAAACAAATTGGTGAAGAAATTATAGAAGTAGGCAAACGTACTACTATTGACCTAGGTATTCATGGTCTGCATCCCGAACTAATTAGAATGGTTGGTAGAATGAAATACCGCTCTTCTTACGGGCAAAACTTGTTACAGCACTCTAGAGAAACAGCTAATCTTTGTGCAACAATGGCATCTGAGTTGGGGTTAAATCCTAAAGTAGCCAAAAGAGCAGGGTTGTTGCATGATATTGGTAAAGTTCCAGACGATGAACCAGAATTACCACATGCTATATTGGGAATGAAAATAGCGGAAAAATATAACGAAAAGCCAGACGTATGTAATGCTATTGGAGCTCATCATGATGAGATTGAAATGACAACTCTAATTTCTCCAATAGTTCAAGTTTGTGACGCTATATCAGGTGCTAGGCCTGGAGCAAGAAGAGAAGTAGCAGAATCTTATATCCAAAGGCTAAAAGATTTAGAAGCAATTGCCATGGATAATAATGGTGTAACCAAAGCATTTGCCATTCAAGCCGGTAGAGAGCTTCGAGTAATGGTAGAAAGCGAAAGGGTGAATGACCAACAGGCAGGAGAGCTGTCGTTTGATATTTCACAAAAAATACAAAATGAAATGACCTATCCGGGACAAGTAACGGTAACTGTTATTAGAGAAACGCGGGCAATAAGTATTGCTAAATAAATGACAGAGCTTCAAGGAAAAAAAATATTAATTACAGGAGGAGCTGGATTTATCGGTTCTAATTTGTGTGATAAATTTGTAAGTCAAAAGAACGAAGTAGTTTGTTTAGATAATTTTCTAACTGGTAGACGAATAAATATCAAGCCGCTTCTTTCTATGTCTAATTTTACCTTAATAGAAGGGGATATTAGAGATTTTGAAACTTGTAAAAAAGCAGTGCAGGATGTTGATGTTGTGCTTCATCAAGCTGCATTGGGGTCTGTTCCTCGTTCAATTAATGACCCTATAACAACAAATTCGATTAATGTAACTGGTTTTCTGAACATGCTTAAGGCAGCTGATGAAGAAGGGGTTAAACGGTTTGTCTATGCAGCTAGCTCTTCTACTTATGGTGATAGTAAGTCGTTACCTAAGCTGGAGGATAATATAGGTAAGCCATTATCTCCCTATGCGGTTACTAAGTTTGTAAATGAATTATATGCAGATGTATTTTCAAAACTATATTCGATAGAAACAATTGGATTAAGGTACTTCAATGTTTTTGGTAGAAAACAAGATCCTGACGGGGCTTATGCGGCAGCGATTCCGAAATTTGTAAAAGCTTTTACTGATTATCGATCTCCCGTGATTCATGGAGACGGAGAGCAGTCTCGCGATTTCACATATATTGATAATGTGCTTCAGGCAAATGAACTGGCGGCAACAACTGAAAATCAAGAGGCAGTGAACCAGGTTTATAATGTAGCGTTTGGAGAAAACACAACGTTAAATGAGCTGGTGCCATTGCTCAGAGGTTTGTTAGCAAAATTTGATGCTAAAATTAGCGAAGTTCAAATTGAATATGGAGAAGAAAGAGTAGGTGACATCAAGCATTCACTGGCGTCTATTAAAAAAGCATCCAGTTTATTAGGGTATCAACCAGAATATAGCCTGCAAAAAGGTTTGTCTGAAGCGATTGAGTGGTATTGGAATGATTTAAAATAAATGGATTCACTTTTTGCTAAAAATACACCACGTTGGATAATCTTCACATTTGATGTATGTGCATCTATTTTTGCTCTAATTATTGCTTATTTACTTCGATTTAATTTTCATGTTCCCGCATCGGAGTATAAATTTTTACCAATAGCATTTATATCTCTTTGCGCTGTAAGGGTTATATTTTATTATTTTTTT
>JABHTA010000016.1 GCA_018669945.1 Flavobacteriales bacterium | reverse complement strand
ATGACAATGTTACAAGTATTGTAGAAGATTCTCTTGGATCTATGTGGATAGGCTCAGAAAGAGGCTTAACTCAGTTTAATGAAAGTGGATTCAAAATTCATTCAACAATTGCTGGAGAAAATTCTCAAGGAATTGCCTCAGAGGCAATAAACATTATTGAAGTAGGGAATGGTAATTTATGGATTGCAACTAAGAGTACGGGTGCAGTTTCAAAAATTGGGAGTCAATTTACTGCCTACGGAGATATTGACGGTCTAATATCGAATACCTGCTATTCAGTTTTAATGGATAATAATGATTTATTATGGCTAGGTACAAATAGGGGATTAATGACAAAATCTGTAGACGAACCATTTAAAGCATTTCCAGAATTGCAAGGAGAAACTATTTGGTCTATTTATCAAGAGAAAAAAGGCAATATGTGGTTTACGACAGACAAAGGTGCAACTATGTATGATGGAAGCAGCTTTCAGTATTTTGGAGAAAAAGATGGATTTGTTGATGGGCGTGTGAGAAAAATGGCGGAAGACAAACAAGGTAATTTTTGGTTTGCTACAAATAAAGGCATCTATAGATATAATGGTAAATCATTTAAAAATATTGACGATAAAACGGGATTGATCTCCAATACAATTTATTCTATTTTAATAACGAGAGAAGGCCTAATGTGGTTAGGAACCCAGGATGGAATTCAAAGAATTGATGTAAATGTGTTTAACAGTACCGGGAAATGGGTAACAAGATCATACTCTAAAGGAGAAGGTTTTATAGGTGTGGAATGTAATTCTAATGCGATATGTGAAGCTAGCGATGGTAGAATTTGGTTTGGAACGGTGAATGGGGTAACGATTTTTGATCCTAAACTTGAGACAGTTAATACAAAAGAACCAAATACGCATATAACTAATTTAAGGTTAGAATTTGAAGATTATGATTGGTCTAAATTTTCTGATGGAGAAAAAGACGGTTTGCCAATAAATCTTGAACTAACCTATAAAAAGAACCACCTTTCGTTTGATTTTGTGGGCATTTCATACCGGGCCCCGGAAAAAGTAAAGTATCAATTTAAATTAGCTCCTTTAGACGAAGAATGGCTCCATTGGACGGATAAAAATGAAGCCGTATATCCCCATATTCCTCCTGGTCAATATACATTTATGGTTAGAGCAAAAAATAGTGATGGCGTGGCAAACATTTCTTACACAGAGTTCTCCTTTGTGATACTGCCTCCTTGGTATAAAACTTGGTGGATTTATACTATATGTTTTGTATCCTTTTTTTCTATGATATATATATTTTTCTTCTATAGAACTAAGCAGCTTAAATTGCAAAAAGAAAATTTAGAAAATTTAATTGCTGAACGCACTAGCGAATTAGTAAAAGAAAAGGATAAAGTTGAAAAAATTATTCAAGCTATTCTTCTGAAAAATGAAATGATTGAGGAAAAGAATACTGAGATTATGGATAGCATAGAGTATGCTAAAGGTATTCAGGAAGCTATACTTCCGAGTGTGGAAAAAATGAAGAAATTCCTTCCTGAATCGTTCGTTCTTTTCCGCCCCAAAGACGTTGTAAGTGGCGATTTTTATTGGATGGACCACAAAGAAGATGTTTCATTTTTTACTGCAGCAGACTGCACTGGTCATGGCGTGCCAGGAGCTTTTGTTAGTATGGTGGGGACTAATGGGTTAAATAGAGCAGTTAATGGCTACGGTTTAAAGTCTCCTGCAAAAATTCTCGATTTGTTACGCGACCTTGTGGAAGAAACGTTTAAAGCTAGAAAAGATGGGATGGATCTCGGGTTATGTGCTCTTCACCATAAGACCAATGAAATTCATTATTCCGGTGCAAATAACCCACTTTGGGTGATACGACCAAATAGAAAAAAGCTCATTGTAAATAATACGGAAGTTGAAGCTAGTTTAAGTCTAGAGCATAATTTATTTGAGGTAAAAGCAGACAAACAACCGGTTGGGTCATTTGATCATGCAGAGCCATTTAAAAATCATGTTGTTAAAGTAGAGAAAGGTGATTCTGTTTACGTATTTACCGATGGATATCCCGATCAATTTGGCGGACCTAATGATAAAAAATTCATGACCAAATCGCTCAAGAAACTTCTGATTAGTATTTATGACTTGCCAATGGAAAAACAGCGAGATGTTCTAGAGCAAAGTATTGTCGAATGGATGAATGTAAGCGATAATAAGCAAATCGATGACATTTGTATCTTTGGGGTTCAGATATAAATGAAGCAATTTTATCAGTTAATATTTTTGTTTTTTGTGACTTCCTTATCAGGTGTTACGCAAGATGTTCTGTATTTCATGAATTACGACACATTGCTGTCGAAAGTAATTTCTATTAAACCGAACGAAATCGAGTATAAGAAGTTCAATAATTTAAATGGGCCATCTTATTTTGTGAATATCGAAAAAATCAACAAAATTGTTTTCAAGAATGGTTCTACAGATGAATTTAATTACTTACAGCCAAGAGTTGATTATGATGGCGAAAATGCTGTACTTGTTTTAGTAAGTGGAGACAGAATTGACGTAATATTGTTTAATGTTGATGCGAATAATATTCGGTATAAAAAGAAAGATAATTTAATAGGGCCAGATTATTATTCTTCAATGGATAAGATTCATAAAATAGAATATTCAAATGGAGAGGAGGATATTTTTAATAAACTTAAAGCGCAAAAAAGCCCCAAAAAGAAGAAAGCTTTAAGCAACGCAATTAGAACCGATAGGAATAACTACTATTTAGGCGATTATAGGATTTCGGCCAAAAAGGTTGAAAACAAGTTGGAAGCACTGCATGATGCAGATGTTACGAAACTGTTAAATGAAGCGCGACAAGTGAATACTTTTGCAAATACGTTAGGTTATTCGTCAATTGGTTTTGCAATAATTGGCACAGGAATTGCTTTTGCAGGTCTATTTGCGAGAGCGGTAAATGGAGATAATGAGGTTCTTGTTGTTTCGGGATGGACAGGTGTCATGACATTGGCAACATTAATAGGGAGTGGTTCGTTAAGGCCGGTTTATAAGGATAGAATGAAGCGAGCGATTGCCTTATACAATCAAAAATTAGAACAATGAAAAATATATTCTTTTTGATAATTCTAGCTGTTTTTAGTTTTAACAGTTTTGCTCAAGATGTTATTGTAAAGAATGACGGACAGGAAATTGAGGCGCTAATTATTGAGATACATGAAACCGAAATTCACTATAAAAAGTTCAATAATCAATCAGGACCAACCTATATCGTTAGCATTTCATCCGTAACAGATGTTCGTTACGAAAATGGTGATGTAGAATCTTACGAGTCAACTATTGAAAAGGAGCAAAAGGCAGTTACATCTAAACCGAAAGAAGAAAAATCGGAAGAGATAGTCGTTAGATCGGGGCAATATTATTATCAAGGCCGACAGATCAGCACAAAAAAAGTAAAGCAATTTTTTGCCCAGCATAATTCTGAAGAAGCAATAACAATGTGGAATCGATCGAATATGAATCAAGGGTTTTCTTATGCGGCAAGCATAATCAGTTACCCTGTTGTTCTTGTTTCTTATTTTAATCCATTTAGCTTGATAGTAGATCCAGGAGTTGCGACATTAATTTCGATTGGCGGCTATGTTGTTTCTGCAGGCTTACAAGTAGCTCACTATGGTTTAAAAACATTATACGCAAACCAACGTATAGAGGCTGTCGAGTTGTATAATGAAGATGTAAAATCTGAACAACAACATAATGGAGATGATTATTATTGAATATTAGAAATTATTGTTAGAATGAGAATTAAGTACTTTTCTATTGTTACGGCATTGGTTTTATGGTCGCAGAATCTTATTGCTCAAGATTCCATTGTAAAAAAAGACGATGCACGAGTACCAGCAAAGATTATTGAAGTACATGACGATGAAATTCACTATAAGAAATTCAATAATTTAGAAGGTCCAACATACGTTATAGAAACTGCTAAAATTACTAGTATTATATATGAAAATGGAGAGGTAGAAACCTATGATGTTAAGCCTTCGATTGCAAGCTCTCCATCTGGTTGGCAGAAACAATCAGAGCAAACTTACACTGAGGCAATTGAAATATATAACGGTAAATATTATTATCACAATAGGCGAGTAGGTATTGGTAAATTAAAGGCCCTGATATATATACAGGGTGACCCAGCAGTCATTAAAATGTGGAATTCTTATAAAACCGTTCAGGGAGTAGGTTATGGGGTTGGATTTGCGGCTATTCCAATTGGCTTCGTTGCCTTTGTTGGATTGGTTTCTAATAGTATTGAGTGGCAATTAGTAGGAGTAGGGGGGCTGGTGCTGTCTAATGCGGCTCTTACAGCTAATCACGTGATGAGAGCAATGTATAAAAACAAACGCACTAAGGCTGTTGAAATGTATAATGATGCGTTAGATCAAGGGGTCCATGATGATGGAGACTATTATTGACTTATAGTCGATGGTCAATGAATCTACTTTGACAAGTTAGTCATGACATTCTGATGAAATTACCATTCTTAATAAATGAAAGTAAGTAATAGTCTCTCTTAAACACTCATGGTTCGTTCCTCCTTTCAATCCAGCATGATGACACAAAAATTTTGCTTTGTCAACATTGCTATTTGAGTTTTCAACAGAAGAAATGTATGTACAAGTTATTCGTTTTTTTGACTCATAGTGTAAGTAAGAATTGGTAACGGCACAAATGCCAATAATTAACATAGTCAAATATCTAGTTTTAATTATTCTTGTTAAGTCAGCGACAGCAATCAATATGAGACCCATAAAAATGAACCAGCACATCACAATCAAAACTTCATAGTAATTTGGTCTAAATAACTCAAAATTTAATGAGTGGAGATCAATCATCATTAATGAGGCTGAAAGAACCCAAATAATACACAACCCTATTTTTGCTTTTTTCATCAACTTTACTAGCTAAGATTAAACACCAAATATAATGAAGTCTCACTATTATTTTATAGTGAGACTTTATTATAATATGTCGGCTTATCGATTATTTAGTTAGAACTTAACTCGTTGATCTCAGCATTCACTATCTCAATTTGTATTTGAGTTAGTTTGTTGAAGATTACAAAAAGTGGTTGATGAGAGAACTTAGTTGCTAACCAGGATTTGGTATTGCCAACGTTTATTTTATTGTTAGATAAAAACTCGTTATGAGCTATGAGCATTTTCTGTAGCTCTTCTCCGCTAAACTCATGTGCGTTAAAATTTTCTACAAGAACATCATTATTAATCGCTTCTATGTATCTCGGGCCATCTTCAGGGTGAAGTTGTTTTGACTTTTCTTCCGGATTTACCTTAGATAGGATGTACTGTTTGAGTCCATCAACATAGGACACGACATCTTCACTAGATTTTGATAATGCTTCGTTTGTATGCTGAGCGCGGAGTTTCTCCGCTGAGCGGTTCTGAAATTCTAAATTTTGCTCCAAGTCATCGTTAATATCAGTTAGTGACAAAACATAATTGTAAGAATGCGTTTGATTGGAGAAAGCAAATAATATGCTCACAATAGCCATCAGGAGCACTGCAGAAGTAACCGGTTGAATTTTCATTATCGCTTCTTTGCCAACAGATTTGATAAACAACGGGATAAAGAAAACTAAGAAAATTACTATGCCGCCAAGCAGTAATAATCTAGCTTCAGGCCAATGTTGTAATTTGAATATTACTCCTACAACAATTGCGGTTGAAGATAAATAACCAACTATGTTTCTTATTTTGCCAATGGTTTTGTCGGTTTGTTTTAACGACATCGATAGCATAAAGGGTAAATATCCTAGTACGAGTATCGCGCCACCAAATACTAGCGAAACTCCAGCTCCTGGCCAATGTTGTAATTTAGATATCGATCCTACAAGGAGCAAGGCTGAGCCTATTATCCCTAATATATTCATTGTTTTTCTCATTTTGTTAAATTTTAAAGTTAATAGTTGAGTTGTTTCCTCTTGAATTTCGCGGTACCCATTAGGGCAAACAAGAGATTTAATTTTGCTATACGCTGACTCGAACGAAGAATTGACGTCCAACTCTTCTTCGAGAGCACAGCATATATGGTCGAGTAAATCATCTTCCAAATCGGTCATTTCTATACCGTTTTGCCGGATATCTCCTCGTATTAACTCTACCTGTAAATCGGTTAAAGTACTCATGTTAACTTTGGATTTACATTTAGAATTACTTTCAGTGTATCAATAAATTGAAAAAGTTCGTCAACTTTTTCTTTTGTCGATACACCTCCTTGTTCGGTAAGCGAGTAGTACTTTCTCATTCTGTTACCAACCATTTCGGTTTCGGTTTTAACCAGTCCTTCATCTTTTAGTTTATGAAGTGCTGGATAAAGCGATCCTTCCTTAATTAAGATTTTTTCTCCGGATAAGATTTTAACCTTTTGAGTTATTTCATATCCGTACATTTTTCCGTGTGTTGCTAGCAAGCGTAAAATGATTGTTGTTAGCGTTCCTTTTAATAGTTCTTTTGAATACATAGGCTTTAGATACATAGAAGTTCAATGCAAATATACATAGAAAAACTATGTATACAAGAAAATATTGCATTATTATGAAAAAAAGTATCTTTGAAATACTAAAATCTAGTTAATGAAGAATCTTACTATCGTTGTTATTATTGCCTTTTCGTTGCTTTCATGCAATAAAAAATATATTAAGAGCGAAGACACAGTAATTGTTATTGGAGCAGGAATTTCTGGTTTGGCAACAGCAAAAGAATTAAAAGATAATGGGGTAGAGCATGTCATTATATTGGAAGCTTCTGATAAATCGGGAGGAAGAATGAAAACAGATCGATCGCTTGGATTTGCATTTGATGAAGGTGCAAGCTGGATACACAAACCTATCGGGAACCCAATTACAGATCTAGCAATAGAAGCTGGCGCGACCACATTTTTAACAGACGATGAAAACATTATTGTGTATGACCAAGATGGAACTGCGTATTCTGATGAAACAACTGGAGTAGAAGAAGATGCTTTTGAAAAGGCAGTTGGAAAAGTAAAAAGAACGGGTACAAATGACCAAAGCTTTGAAGCGGTTTACAACTCTTTATATCCGGACAAGAAAGATGACCGTTTTTGGAAATTTATGGTTTCCTCCTATTTGGAATTTGATTTAGGCGGAGATATAAGTCAACTTTCGTCTAATGAATTTTATGATGATCTGGAGCATCAGGGAGTAGATGTAATTCTTACCAATGGTTACGACAACATTACGAACTATCTGGCTACTGGCCTGGATATAAGATACAATGAGCGAGTATCAAAAGTTGATTATAGTAGTGATAGTATGGTGTTGGTTACGTCTAGTTCTGGCACATATGAAGCTAGTGCTGTTGTGGTAACGGTTCCGTTGGGTGTTTTAAAATCGGGCAACTTTCAGTTTTCGCCTGAACTTACAAAAGAGAAGAAGGATGCTTTAGACGATTTGGATATGGGTACGGTAAACAAATTTATGTTGGTCTGGGATACGGCTTTTTGGGATGTCGATTTGCAATATATTGGATATACATCAGAAACAAAAGGCGCTTTTAACTCCTTTTTAAACATCAAAAAATATTCAAATCATAAAGCGCTGATGACTTTTACTTTTGGAGAATATAGCAGAACAGCAGAAGATTTATCTGATTCTGAAGTTACTTCTCTAGTCATGAATAATTTGAAGGTAATTTATGGAGATAATGTTCCTGAACCTACTGACATGATTAGAACGAAATGGAACAGTAACGAAAATTCGTTTGGTTGTTATTCTTACGTGCAGAAAGGGGGAGAAAGTAGCGCATACAATGTATTAGCAAAATCTATAGAAGATAGAATCTATTTTGCTGGAGAGCATACATCTTTCGATTATCGCTCTAGTGTGCATGGTGCTTATGCATCAGGAATTAATGCTGCAAATGAATTAGTGAAGAGGTTTAAGTAGTAGAATTGGATTTTCGAACATTCGAAAAAATTAAGAGTTGCAACTCTTAATTTTTATTTAATTGAACTCTTATTATACTAAAGTGTTTCTTTTAACCATCGGTAAAACTCATGCTGCCAGATAAGGCTATTTTGAGACTGCAGTACCCAGTGGTTTTCGTTAGGGAAATACAGCAATCTACTTTTAATGCCTTTTAGTTGTGCTGCGTTAAAAGCTTCTAACCCTTGTCCAATTGGCACTCTGTAGTCTTTTCCTCCTTGTATAATTAAGATAGGTGTATCCCATTTGTTTACATAATTAACCGGGCTAAATTCATTATAGGCTTTTTTAGAATTCTCATTCAGCTCCCAGTAATTTCCTCCTAAATCCCAGTTCACAAAAAACATTTCTTCTGTAGTACCATACATACTTTTCCAGTTAAAAATACCATCATGAGAAATGAAGGTTTTAAACCGTTTTTCATGAGTCCCTGCTAATTGAAAAACGGAATAGCCACCAAAACTTGCACCGATACATCCTATTCTGTCATTATCTACAAAAGGTTCTTTTGCAACTTCATCAATCGCAGTAAGGTAATCTTGCATTGGCATGCCACCATAGTCTCCACTAATTGCTTCGTTCCATTTAACACCATGGCCTGGCATTCCTCTTCTGTTTGGTGCAACAATGATATAGCCGTTCGCTGCCATTAATTGGAAATTCCAGCGAGAAGAGTAAAATTGAGATAATGCAGATTGCGGTCCGCCTTGGCAGTATAATAGGGTTGGATATTTTTTAGAAGCGTCAAAGTTTGGTGGGTAAATTACCCAAACTAACATGTCTTTACCATCAGTAGTTTTAACTATTCTTCGCTCTATTTTGCTTAAACTAATTTTGCTATAAAACTCTTTATTTACATTGGTTAGTTGTTTTACGTCTCCAGATTTTAAATCGACTGTAAACAGCTCGTTAGCATGGTTCATATCTGTACGGTTAACAACCAAAGTGTTGCCCGACTGTCCAATTATACTTCTTATATCAAACTGCCCTCTTGTTATCTGTTGTACTTCAGCTACATTTTTGTCATAGTTCACTTGATATACTTGCTTAGTTCCAGCAGTAGATGCAGTAAAGTATATAGTTGCTCCATCTTTACTCCAGATAAAACCAGAAACTGTTCCGTCCCAATCTTTAGTAAGGTTAACCTTCTCAGAACCATTCAGAATAATAATGTCGTTTTTGTCAGACTCGTAGCCATCTCTTTTCATACTTAACCAAGCCAAAGTTCCGGTAGAAGAATAAGCTGGAGCCACATCGTATCCCATCATCCCTTCTGTAAGGTTCTTCGTTTCTTTTGTAACTATATTATACTCGAAAATATCGGTATTGGTGCTCACGGCGTATTCCTTACCTTTTGTTTGTTTGGTAACGTAAAGTACCGTTTGTCCATCAGGCCCCCAAATGTAATCTTCATCACCTCCGAAAGGCTTTTGCGGACAGTCGTATGGTTGGTCAACCATTAAATCAGTTTCCGTATCACCAGTTTTAATCATCACGTGACTATACTTTCCGTCTTCCCAAACATCCCAATGGCGGTAGTTTAAGTCATCATAAATCATCATGTCCGACTCATCTAATTCTGGGTAATAGTCAATCCCAAAAACCTTTTCGATTTTCACTTCTTTAGAGAT
>JABHTA010000005.1 GCA_018669945.1 Flavobacteriales bacterium | reverse complement strand
CCAACTGCAAAAAAAACCACAACTACAAAAGCAGAACCAAAAGCTAAAAAAGTTGCTGCTCCTAAAAAGGTGGTAGCTAAAAAAGTTGCTGCTCCTAAAAAGGTGGTAGCTAAAAAAGTTGCTGCTCCTAAAAAAGATGAAGCTCCGAAAGTTGATGCAACTAAAGATGCGCCAAAAACAAAAAAAGTTGAGGTAAAAAAAGAAGAAAAAGAATTAAAAGCTGAGAATAAAGTTACTTCTCCTAAGAAAAAAGAAGGAATTAAACCACTTACAGATTTTGATTGGGATTCATTAAACGATGGCCTTGAAGGTTATTCGATTGATGAAAGAACTAAACTGGAGAAGATGTACAATGCTACATTAACTTCAATTGCTGACCATACTGTAATTGATGGTGTTGTTATTAGTAAGTCTAAAAAAGAGGTCGTTGTAAATATTGGTTACAAATCTGAAGGTGTTATTACAGCGTCTGAGTTTAGGTATAATCCTGAACTTGCTGCCGGTGACACTGTTGAAGTGTATGTAGAAAACACTGAAGATCAAAGTGGGCAATTGGTGCTTTCTCATTCGCAAGCAAGAGTTCTTAAAGCTTGGGATAGAGTAAATGATGCATTGGTTACTGAAGAAATCGTAAAAGGATTTATCAAGTGTAGGACCAAAGGTGGATTAATCGTAGATGTATTTGGTCTCGAGGCATTCTTGCCAGGTTCTCAAATTGATGTAAAACCAATTAGAGATTATGATGTTTATGTGAATAAAACAATGGAATTCAAAGTTGTTAAGATTAACAACGAATTTAAAAACGTTGTAGTTTCTCATAAAGCGCTTATCGAAGCTGAATTAGAGCAACAAAAAGTTCACATCATGTCCAAGTTAGAAAAAGGACAAGTATTAGAAGGGGTTGTTAAAAACATTACTTCTTATGGTGTGTTTATTGATTTAGGTGGTGTCGATGGATTAATCCACATTACTGATCTTTCTTGGGGTAGAATCAACCATCCAGAAGAATTGGTTACGTTAGACGAAACTATTAATGTCGTTATCTTGGATTTTGATGACAATAAAAAACGTATTGCACTTGGGCTAAAACAATTACAACCGCATCCGTGGGAGAAATTGGATGAGAAAACTAATGTTGGAGATAAGGTAAAAGGAAAAGTTGTTGTTCTTGCCGATTATGGAGCATTCGTTGAGATTGCTCCAGGAGTTGAAGGATTGATTCACGTTTCTGAAATGTCTTGGTCTCAGCACTTAAGAACAGCTCAAGATTTCTTTAGCGTAGGTGATGAAGTGGAAGCACAGATTATGACGATGGATAGAGATGAACGTAAAATGTCGCTTAGTACTCGTCAATTAACTCAAGATCCGTGGGAAGGAATTGAACTTAAATTCGGTGTTGAAACTAAACATTCAGGAAAAGTCACTAATCTTTCTAATTTCGGAATATTCGTTGAGTTAGATGAAGGAATTGATGGATTAATTCACATTTCTGATCTTTCTTGGTCGAAGAAAATTAATCATCCAAAAGAGTTTACCAAAGTAGGTGAGCAAATTGATATTGTTGTTCTAGAAATTGATAAAGAAAACAGAAGATTAAGTCTTGGTCACAAACAACTAGAAGAAAATCCTTGGGAAGTATTCCAAACTGTATTTACGGAAGGTTCGGTTCATCAAGGAACAGTTCTTCAGAAATTGGAGAAAGGTTTTATAGCTGGATTGCCATACGGTGTTGAAGGGTTTTGCCCAGCGCGTCATGGTGTTAAAGAAGATGGAAGTAAATTGACTGTTGAGGAAACAATTGATTTCAAAGTAATCGAATTTAACAAGGAATCTAGAAAAATAATTTTATCTCATGCTCGTCTGCACGAAGCGGAAGGAGAAGGTAGTTCTAAAGGTAGTGATGCTAAGAAAAAATCAACAAGAGCTTCTTCTGATAGCAAAGCAGTTAAGAAAAACAACGATAAACAAGAAAAATCCACTCTTGGAGATATAGATGTATTGTCTCAATTGAAAAGTGATATGGAGAAAGGCGGAAAATAAACGTCTTTACTGTCTTATAATTAAATCCCTTTCGAGAAACCGAAAGGGATTTTTTATGCATAAACATTTCTTGATTAAGCAGGGGTAACGGTATGTTTTTCTTCTATCTGAAACGCAATAAAATTCAACTAAAAACTATCCCCTATTTGTTGTCCATTTTCAATTCTAGCCACCTCATGAAGTCGAAGTATTGAAATACTTGCTTTTCAAATCGGTCGTTTTGAAGCTTATTCCAGTCCGAATTTAGAATAGTCCATAGCATTTTGTAGTTTTCGTTCGCTGGCAGGTTTATGGCCTTGTTTAAGAATTTTAAAATTGACTGTTCAAAACCATAAATTCTATCGCGATGGCTCAAATATCGATGTGCAGATTTGATTTCGTTTTCGAGTAATTCAACGTTTTCAAGTTCGAAGTGAATTAATAAATTTATTATTCTGGCAATACAATACGTGTCTTGTTTCAGTTCTGCATCCGCGTTGTTTAAAAACTCATTGATGTATCTCAGTGCTTTTCGTGGCGATTTATTAAACATAAAGACTTCTACAGTTTTAAATGTAGAATAACAATATTCAAGATGCATAGTATCGTGTTCTCGAATCCACTTTTTTATCGCGACCGTTTTATCTAAGTTTTCTTCCACGAAAGCAATGGCATTATTGTTTTGTGATATGGAATCAAAACTCAATAGTTTAATCAAATAGGTTAAATACCAATAATATTGCTTTTCGTACAGGCTGGTTGCAGAATACTTTTCGAGTTTAGCATAGGCTTCTCCGTAGCCATGTTTGTCATTTGTCTTTATGCACAACAGGCACACATTGCCCATAGATTTTAGTGAAGTTAGTTTGTTAACTCCAATCCAATTATTGCGGTTTATCAATATTAACTGTTGTCTAAAGTATTTAAGTGATTCCGAAAATTCTCCTAAAAAGAAATGAGCAAGTCCGTGAATGTAGAAATAGTGGTTTTTAGACTTTAATGATAGAGCCCTATTTACATTAGATAGGAGCGGATGTGCCATTACAGTTTGTAATGATTTTTCTTCAGGTTCGCTCCTTACTAATTCAATTCGCTGATTTAATTCGACCAAAGCCGAGTATAACTCTTCGAAAAGAAGTTGATTCTCTATCTTATCTGAAACTATTTTATTTAATTTTTTATATTCTTCAATACGTTCATTTAGGTTGTTTAAGTCGTTCTCTCTGCTAAGAACTTCTAGTTCTGTACTGTTTATTCGAACTTGTTCAAGAAATAATTCATGTTTTTCGGCTCTTTTTCTCGCACTTTTTATTTGATGCTTGGCGCTTGAGAACAGAGAGCGTTCTGTCAATATTTCAGCCTCACTAATTGAGTGTCGAACTTGCATTTCGATAGAGTGAGTATCATGCATTGTTCTCAGCGTTTCTAAGATTTTAGTAAATAAGTGCCTTTTGTTTTGAGCAAAAAACTTTTTTCCGAATTGAAGTATTAACTTTTTTTCATTATATTTTTTTGATTTCTCAATTGTATCGAATAATTTGATGTAATTACTACTTCCAAATTCAGAACGTAGCGTCCCCATTCTCTTAAAGTAGCGTTTTTCGCCTTGGTTCATTGATTTAACAAGTTCAAATAGTGGCTCCATAACGTGTTATTGAATTAAACATATTCTACTATTAATCAGATAGATATGTGTTTAAGTGTCGATTTAAAGTATTACAAATATACTATTATGGTTTACTCTGTCGAAACTTGAAACTTAGATTTGCATTGTAAATCAAAAACTCAAAATCATGAAAAATATATACTTTTTTTTAGTACTCGTTTTAACACAGTTCACTTTTAACAGCAAAGCTCAGAGTGATACGCTGTTTTATGAAAACTTTGATAACTGGCCAACAAGAGAGGCTGATAGTATTTTTGTGAATTATGATGAAGACCAAGTTGCAGATGCAAACGGGTTGCCTGGAGGGTGGTTTGTTGCAAATTTTGCAAATGGCGGTGCAGATTCGCTTGAAAAAGTTGCTCTTAGTTCTTCATGGCTCATAGGGGCTCAAAATGGAAATAGAAATTACATGATGCTTCCTAGCTTATATATAAGTGACACCAATGCTGTTTTAAGTTGGAAATCTGCACCCGCTCTAGGTCATTTATACATGGACGGATACACTGTAGGAATTTCAACTGATTCGTTGTTTTATTATTATTTCTCTTTTGGAGGGCAAGATACACTAACTCATTTCGCACAAAACATAAATGATAATGAAACCGATTTTTCTGATGGAATTATGCATACCTATTTCGATTCTGCAGCTGGTGTGAATTTGGTTGGCACGATTCAATACCCTGGTCTTTTATCTCCCTGGTCTGTTGATTTAAGTGATTATGCCGGTCAAAAGGTTTTCATCCTTTTTGCACACAACTCTGATGATGACAACTATATTGCAATAGATGACATAATGGTTACGGGTACTAAATCACAAACAATATTAGTTGGTGATACTAATGGTAATGGAGTAATTGATGCTGGCGAAATAGCTGGAGATATAAATGGTGATGGAGTTATTGGCACAGGAGAAACTGCTGGTGATGTAAATGGTAGCGGATCTATTGGAGCAGGCGAATTAGCTGGAGATATAAATGGTGATGGAGTTATTGGTGCAGGTGAAATTCTTGGCGATGCTAACGGAAACGGGATTTTAGATGGCTCTGAATTAAATAATATAGGATTAAAAGACCTAACTAGCGCTTTCGACATCAATATTTACCCGAATCCTGTTAAAGATTTCTTGGAAATCAAATTAAATTCTGAAATGTCTAGTGTTATGATATACTCTGCCACAGGGCAATTGGTTTACGAAAACACTGCTAACAACAAAACGATTGACACCTCTAATTTATCCACAGGAATGTACAATATAGTTGTGCTTAGTGCAAGTGGTCAAGCTTCAAAAACGTTCCTTAAACAATAAGAATCATGAGAGGATTTAACATACTTTTAGCCTTATTATTTTCGACTTCAGCTTTTGCTCAACACACCTTCTCTGTAGTTGCGGTAGATCCAGTAAGTGGGGAGGTTGGTGGAGCAGGTGCAACATGTTATGAAACAGTAAATGATATAGCTGATGTTCACCCAGGAGTAGGTTTTATTCATACTCAGTCTTACGTTAATTATACGAATCAGCAGTACGCAAAACTAATGATGGATGGTGGACTTGCTCCTCAAGAAATTATGGATTCAATTCAAGTTGTGGATGCTGATAATGATTCAACAATACGTCAATATGCTGCAGTTGATTTAATAAATGGTGGCCGGTCTGCCGCATTTACCGGCAGTAATTGCTTTAGTTATCATGGGCAACGACTAGGCGCTACTTATGCAATTGCAGGTAATATCCTGCTTGGTCCGCAAATTCTTGACTCAATGGAATCGAGATTCAATAGCACGCAAGGAAGTTTAGCCAACAAATTAATGGCAGCCCTTGAGGGGGCAAAAGTTAAAGGTGCAGATTCTCGTTGTCTAGCAGATAGCGTGTCTTCACTTTCAGCGTACATGATTGTGGCAAAACCAGATGATGTTGGAGCAGATTACTACGTTAACCTCAATGTAGAAAATGTATATCCAGCAGACCCAATAGATGTTCTTTTGCAAGCTTACGAAGCTTGGAAAGATCAAAACTTAAATACTTCTATTGAAGAAGAGAAAATAAGCTTGAAAGTTACTTTATTTCCAAATCCAACTAGTGGAATTACAACGTTAGAATCTAATATTGATGGCACATTTTATGTTCTTGACTCATTAGGGAAGGCGTTACATAATCAATCGATTGTCAGCGGAATTAATAGCCTTGAATTAGGCAACTTGAGTACAGGTGTGTACTATTGTAGAACAGATGATAATAAGGGTAATTTCGTTTTTGATAAAATTATAATTCAGTAGCAAACGATTAATATGATAAGTAATTCGTTTCCAGAAGAGTTAATAGAGTTTTTAAGAATCCCATCTATTAGCACACAGCCAGAACATGAATCAGATATATTAAAAGCAGCAGAATACTTAGTCGGTTATGTTGAGAGTATTGGGGTAGATAATTGTCAAATAATCAATACAGAAGGCTATCCTGTTGTTTATGGCGAAAAAATAGTTAACGACAAATTACCTACTGTCCTTGTCTATGGTCACTATGATGTTCAGCCTGCTGATTCTGCCGATGAATGGATTTCTATGCCATTTGAACCAGAGTTTCGGAAAACTGAGCTCCATCCTCAAGGTGCTTTATTTGCAAGAGGAGCTTGTGATGATAAAGGCCAGCTCTTTATTCCGTTAAAAGCATTTGAATATTTACGAAGTACTGGTAGTTTGCCGTGTAATTTTAAATTTATTTATGAAGGTGAAGAGGAAATAGGATCTGTATCGTTACCTAAATTTATTGGATCCAATAAAGAACTCTTAAAATCAGAGGCACTAATTGTTTGCGATACTGCAATGATTGATAGATCAACTCCAGCACTGATTTATAAACTTAAAGGAGCTGGACTAATTGACATAAAAATAACAACTAAAAATCCTGATTTACATTCCGGAATTTATGGCGGAGTTGTTCCGAATCCTGCAACAGAACTATGTAAGGTTGTTACTAGAGTAGAGGAATATTTTCAGCAAACATTGAACGCAGGTAGTTTTTCTAATACAAATTACAAATTGTTTGACTTAGGTTCATCTCTAGATGTTAAACAGCAGAAAAACGGATTGTCTCATAATGCTAGTGTAATTGCGCAACATCTTCCTACAATGGAAATAAATGGTGTGCAAAGTGGTTATTGTGGCAAGGGACATAAAACGATTATTCCAAATACTGCATCCGTTAAAATTTCGGTTCGCAGTGCCGTTGGGGAAAGTACTCAGGTTTTGTTAGATCGATTAATTAGTTATGTAAATGAGCTGCGTTCAGCAGATTTTCAAATTAGTATGGAGTCTGATAATCTATGTGAGCCAGTTCAGGTTGCAACAGATTCTCCTGAATTCATTGCTGCAAAAACATCATTGTCGAATGTTTTCGGCAATGATGCTGTAGAAATTGGAATTGGAGGAAGTATTCCTATTGTGCAGATGTTTAAAGATCAACTCAATTTGGATTCTCTTTTAATGGGGTTTGGATTAAACTCAGATGACATCCATTCCGCAAATGAGCATTTCGGTCTTGAAAATTTTAATAAAGGAGTCGCAACTTATGTTCAGTTCTTTGAAGAGTATGCAAAGAATTTTGACTCTCAACAAGCGTTAGTTACTGAAGAAATAGAGCCTGTTAACTTGTAATATTACGAATCGCCTTCTTTCCTATTATTAAATCTCTGCCAGATCATCGGACACCCATGGTGTAATTTCGATCAAGATCTTTAAAATCTACTCTTAATTGAGAATGTTTAAGCTCCATTTTAGAGCGTATAAAATATTAAAAAATACAACATAATAACTTGTTTATCAGACTTTAACCGAGCAAAGTGTAATGTTTTAAATGATAACTATATATTCTTTTGAGTTTTAAATCCGGTACCACACATCTACTT
>JABHTA010000007.1 GCA_018669945.1 Flavobacteriales bacterium | reverse complement strand
TGGAAATAGTTACAATCTTCCTACTCAAGAATTATACGATGTTTTTTCAGCTAATGACCCAAGAAGGGAGGCTACAATTTTAGATTTGGATGCATTTATTGCTTCGCAAACAAATGCAGAAGATATTACGTATGCAATAGGTGCTGGAGGGCATACAGGATTTTATAATAATAAATACATTAAAAGAGTTGGTGAAATTGGACTTCCTGACAACGATTTAACAAGCCCTGTAAATTATAGGGTAATTCGGTATGCAGATGTTTTACTCATGGCTGCAGAAGCGCATAATAGAAGCGCATCTCCTAATGATGCAATAGCGTTAGATTATGTTAATCAAGTTAGGGACAGGGTTAATATGGTTCCTCTGTCGAGCTCTGGAAATCAGCTCACTGAAGATATTTGGAAAGAGAGGCGGTTAGAGCTTTCATGCGAAGGACTAAGATTTTTTGATTTGGTCAGAACGGGCAAGGCTAAAGAAATGATAGTTAACTTTGAAGAAAATAAACATGAAGTGTTTCCCATACCACAGGTTGAGATTGATCTTGCTGGAGGTAATTGGGATCAAAATATTGGTTATTAAATTTTTAAATTATAGAATATGAAATTTTATTGGTTAGTATTTATTGCTGCTATTACGTTGTTATTTTATGCTTGTAATAAAAAAGATTTGCAATTACCAGATCCGCCTTCTGAATCAGATGCGGCATTTACATATTCCCCCTCTGCTGCAAACGATAATATTATTGAATTTACCGCCAGCACTGCTGGAGTTATTGCTAAATGGGATTTCGGTAATGGAGCATTAGGAAGTGGCACAAATATTTCTGCAACTTTTCCTAATGCTGGAACCTATGAAGTTACCCTTTCTATATATGCTCCAGGTGGAAGTGTTTCTTCTTCTCAAGAAATCGTAATTAAAGAAACTGATTTATCTCTACTCAATTCACCTCTATTAGTTATGCTTACCGGGGGTAGTACTGGCGATGGATTTAAAACTTGGGTATTAGATTCCGCTAACTCTACTCATTTTGGAGTTGGTCCTGACCCTATTGGCTCGCAGGGTAATTTTCCTGAATGGTGGGCTGCTGGTCCCGGTGATAAAAATGGTTGTGGATTGTATAATGATAGATATGTTTTTCATTTAGACAATTTTAAGTTTGATATGATTACTAATGGTGATGTTTATGTAAGCAATGAATTAGCTGCTGATTTTCCAGGGTCATTCGAAAATTTAGGCGATTTTACCGCTCCTTATTCAGATCAAATAGACGAGCTCTGGACATTGACTGAGGATGAGGACACCATGCTTTCAGTTTCTGGTTCATCTTTTATTGGATTTTGGACTGGTGTATCAGATTATAAAGTAATTCAACTAACTGATACATCATTATGGTTGCAATATCAGCATCACTCAGGGGGGTTGTTATGGTATTTGCGACTGATACCTGAAGGTTTTGTTAGTGATAACGGCGGTGGTTCAGGCGGTGGCGCCACTGATCCAAATATCACTTTCTTAGTAGATATGAATCAAGTGACTGATGCGTTTACAACACCCGAAATTAATGGTGAATTCAACAATTGGTGTGGTGATTGTAACCCATTGAGCGATGACGATGCTGACAATATTTGGGAGACAACTATTGAGTTTTCGAGTAGTACATATCAACCTGGTGACACAGTTGAATATAAGTTTTCTGCTGATTTTTGGACTATACAAGAGACTCTTGATCCATCTTTAAATTGTGTACAAACAACTATTGATGGATCAAACACGTATACAAATAGATATGTAGTTATTCCCGTTAATGACACAATAATTAATACAGTTTGCTGGGCTTCTTGCGGGCCGTGTTAATTTTTTAATATTTCTTTTATGTTATATAAAATTAATTCAAATATATTATGCTCTGCTTTGTCAATTTTTGGTTTATTAATTATTTCATGCTGTAAACCTGAACCCCAACTTGAAGCTGTCCTCCCAACTAACCTTGAAGTTACAATTGATATTCTTGATGATGGTATAGTTCAAGTTGAAGCATCAGCGACTAACGCTAATTTTTACACCATAACATTTTTTGAAAATTCAAATGATATAGAATTTGAATCTACAGATGGTATAGCGAATCATAGTTTTTCGGCAAGTGGAACTTATTCGATTTTAATTAAAGCTCATACAACTTATGCCGATTATATTGAAGAATCAAAAAGCATAAGTATTGATTTAGATGGGCAAACACCAATTTCTGATGGCTATACAACACCGTTAAGTTACCCTGGCTACACATTAGTATGGAGTGATGAATTTGAAGGAACAGCCCTTTCTTCCGATTGGACCTATGATTTAGGAACCGGAGATTGGGGTTGGGGTAATAATGAACTGCAATATTATCGACAAAATAACGCAGTTGTTGATCAGGGATTGTTAGTTATAACTGCGAAAGAGGAAATTGTAAATAGTAATAATTATACATCAGCAAGAATTAAGACCCAAGGATTAAAATCTTTTCAATATGGTAGAGTTGATGTTCGTGCAAAACTTCCTAAAGGAAAGGGAATATGGCCTGCTCTTTGGATGCTTGGCGATAACATTAGTTCAGCCAGCTGGCCTAATTGTGGTGAAATCGATATAATGGAAATGATTGGTGGTGGTGTCTCAAATGAAAAAACTATTTATGGTACATTGCATTGGGATGATAATGGTTCTCACGCATCTTATGGGGGTAATAATTCACTAAATAGCGGTATTTTTGCAGATGAGTTTCATGTTTTTTCAATAATTTGGAATTCAAGTTCTATTGAATTCTTAAGGGATGATATTCAATACCATATTGCCGATATTACTCCTACTCAATTAAGTGAGTTTCATCAAAATTTCTTTTTAATATTTAACGTAGCAGTTGGTGGAAATTGGCCTGGAAATCCTGATGGAACAACAGATTTCCCGCAGTCGATGTATGTTGACTATATACGCGTATTTCAATAATAGAAATAATTTAATCTATTTTTCGACTATTTCTAGTTTAAATCAAACGACCTTGTACTTAATTTCTATTGTAAAAAGTAGGACTGAGGTTATCTTTTTTAAGTTTGTAACCTGTATTCAAAATAGTATTTTAAATTTTTAAGGTCGTGATAAAAATGTAAGATGGATTCAAAAACTAATTTTAATTATTCTGTTTCTGTAGATTGTGTGATTTTTGGATACGATACAGTAGATTTAAAGGTACTTTTAATAAAAAGGGGAGAACAACCATATATAAATCAATGGGCTATTCCAGGAGATTTAATACATGCAAATGAAGGAATACAAGAATCTGTTCAAAGAGTATTAAAAGATTTAACAGGTCTTTCAAGTTTATATTTAGAGCAGGTAAAAACTTTTGGCGATGTAGGAAGACATCCTCTTGGTCGGGTTTTTACGATTTCATATTATAGTTTAATAAAAATTAGTGATTATAAATTGCATCCTTCCTCATTTGCTAAAGAAGCAAAATGGCATTCTGTTAAAAGACTAGGAGAGTTGGCCTTTGACCACAATAAGATATTTGCAGCATGTAAAGAAGCATTAGTAAACTCTGTTAAGACAAAACCAATAGGATTTGAACTCCTCCCCAAAAAGTTTACCCTTTCTAAACTGCAAAGTCTTTATGAGGCGATTTTACAGGAAAAGTTTGATAAAAGAAATTTTAGAAAAAAAATAAATTCCATGGGTCTACTTATCGATACTGATGAATTTCAGAAAAGTGTATCTCATCGCCCGGCAAAATTGTATAAGTTTAATAAGGAAAAATACGAGAAGCTAAAAGAACGCGGGTTTTCATTTGAGATTTAATTCTCGATAAGCTCCGCAATTACTACATTATTTAATTTTTTAGTAAAAAAATGGGCGGTAACCTTAAGTCACCACCCACTTCTCCTAAACTACTCTTTGGTTTAATTAATAACAACTAATTTTTTAGTTTCCGAAACGCCATTAGAATGAACTTCAACAAAATAAACATCAGAAGTGAAATTCTCTAAACTAACGCTCAAGATATTATTAATGGAATTATCTTGCTCAAAAACATTTCGTCCTAAAATATCTCTTATTACAATATAATCTATTGTTTTAGTAGATTTAATAGTAATGTTGTCTTTAGATGGGTTTGGATATAATTTGAACGAATTTGTTTCAATCATATCAGTAATTCCGTTGCTTCCCGTATCAACATTCCTAATCAACCTAAATAACCACTCCGCATCGGGAACACCAGGATTAAATCCTTGAATAGTTATATCTAAACTATCAGCTTCTAATGAATAATTGTACGTAATTTCATTATTCATAGGCATTCCATCTTCACCAGTGTTATGCACTTTTGCTAGACCGAGGTATGCGCCTAATCCATTAATAGTAACATTACCGGCAACCGAATCTATTGTCCATGTTGCTGCGTTTGATCCATCGTGAGGGGCAACCGGTGCACCGCAACCTTCAGGGTCTTGTCCTTGCCATGATTCTAGCCACGTATCTATTCCTACAATGTTTTCGAATGAACCATCTGTATTAAAAACATATTCATCATCATATAAACAGGACCTAACAATAACATCACTATCAGAAATTCCCCACCAATTGTAATTACCTGGAGCCTCGCCCACAGCTAATGAGTATGCAATAGGTCTTAATTTCCATGTGCCCTCTATTTGACCAGATGTTGGATTAACGGTAGGCTCTGTAATTGTGGTTGATACAATAAAATCACAATTTGCTGTTGTATCGTCTGTTATAGTAACCGTATAAACGCCAGCGGTTAAATTATTAATAGCAGCAGTTGTAGCTGAATTCGACCAGAGGTAAGTAACATTACCTTGATCACCAGTTGCTACTGCAACTGCCATTCCATCACTTCCTCCTGCTGTTGTTACATTATTTGAAGGTGAAATATATCCACTCAAAGTACAACTAACACCAGCAGGTTCTATAATTGTTACTGAACTACTTGTCCTACAACCTGCAATAACATCATCCATAACAGTAACCGAATAAGTTCCCGCGACTAAACCAGTAATAGAAGCTGTAGAAGCACCATTAGACCACATATAAGTTATAACACCTTGCCCTCCCGTTGTTGAAACAGAAGCTGATCCATCTGAACCCCCATTATTAGTAACGCTTGTGCCCGAAACAGCTGCAGTAATTGAGCATCCTGCAAGTGGTTCAGTTATTATTATCGATTCCGCTGCTGCGCAACCTGCTGCAACATCGTCAGTAATAGTTACATCGTAAGCACCCGCAGCTAGCCCAGTTGCAG
>JABHTA010000043.1 GCA_018669945.1 Flavobacteriales bacterium | reverse complement strand
TTGACCACACCAGTTATTGCTGCGGTTAATGGTTTTGCTCTAGGAGGTGGATTAGAGTTAGCTATGTGCTGTCATATTAGAATAGCATCCGATAATGCCAAATTAGGATTGCCTGAAGTGACATTAGGTGTAATTCCTGGATATGGAGGGACGCAACGGTTGGCTCAATTGGTAGGTAAAGGAAAAGCCAACGAAATGATAATGACCGCAGCTATGATTTCTGCAGAAGAGGCTGAAAAGTGGGGATTGGTAAATGCTGTTGTTTCGCAAAGTGAACTATTAGAAACAGCTAAAAAGATGGCTGGTAAAATAGCTAGAAATTCACCCGTTGCGATTGCTAGCGCGATTCGTTCCGTTAACGCAGGGTATAAAGATGGAGTTAACGGTTATCAAACGGAGATTGAAGAATTTGGAATTTGTTTTGGGACTGAAGATTTCAATGAAGGGACTTCCGCTTTTATGGAAAAACGCAAGCCAGTTTTTCCTGGAAAGTAAATTTTATTTAACGTATCAAATTGATAATGTTTATAAGTTCGTCTCGTTTGGGTCGAGCAACTCGTTGTATTCATAAAATTTGTTGTTAGGAAAAGTTAGCATTGAATAACCCATTAAAAAAACTGGCCGGCCAAACAGCAATCTACGGATTTAGCAGTATTGTTGGTCGGTTTCTTAACTTTCTGCTCACGCCATTATTTGCAGTTTATTTTGCAAAAGATCAATTCGGAATCATCACCGAAATGTATGCTTATGTGGCATTTCTAGTCGTGTTTTTAACCTACGGGATGGAAACGGCTTATTTCCGTTTCATAACGTTAGAAGAACAGAAAGATAAACCTGTTTATTCTACAGTGTTGATTTCCCTACTTTCTACCACATTCATTTTTATCGCTACCGCTGTTGTATTTGCACAGCCGGTTGCGGACTGGTTACAGTATCCAAATCATACGGAGTATGTAATATGGTTTGCTATTATCGTTGGGTTAGATGCGGTAAGTTCTATTCCATTAGCCCAACTTCGTGCCGATAATAAAGCTCTCCGTTTTGCTTTAGTCAATTTTGTAAATATTGGAGTTAATATTTCTCTAAACCTTTTTTTTATTGTCTATTGTTCTGCTAATTATGAAACCAATAGTAATTGGCTTATAGATATATTTTACAATCCTGAGATTGGAGTTGGTTATGTCTTTATTTCAAATCTTATTGCGAGCATCTGTAAGTTTTTGCTCTTAGCTCCCGGGATGAAACTTAGTGAAGGAATCCAATTCTCGTTATGGAAAAAAATGTTTCGATATTCTTCGCCAATGTTGATTGTTGGTCTTGCGGGAATTGTGAACGAAACCATTGATAGAATATTAATCAAGAAAATAGTTTATGCACAACAATTAGAAGCCTTAGGCTCGCAAGCCGCGAATACTTTCGCCCAGGAACAAAACGGAATTTACGGAGCGAATTATAAATTAGCAATGATTATCAGTATGTTTATTCAAGCATATCGTTATGCAGCTGAACCGTTTTTTTTCAAAGAAGAGCAGAAGAAAGATTCTAAAGAAACTTATGTGAAAATCATGAACTATTTCATCATTGTAGTTGCGTTTATGTTTCTTGTAATTACGCTATACATCAGCATATTCAAATATTTTATACCGAATCCGGATTTTTGGGAGGGCCTGCATATAGTTCCAATTTTACTTGCTGCTTATGTCTGCCTGGGGATTTATTATAATCAATCAATTTGGTATAAGCTCTCTCAAAAAACAGGATATGGCGCCATCATTTCTTTAGCAGGAGCTGTGTTAACAATTACAATAAATTTGCTATTCATTCCTATTTACGGATACACCGCCGCGGCTTGGGCTACACTATCTTGCTATTCCTTTATGATGATAATTTCTTATTTTATTGGTAAAAGGCACTATCCCATACCATATAACATCAAGAAATTTTTTATATATGCAGGCACAGCGTTAGCAATATATATTTTTAGTATTAAGGGAAGGTCTCTTGAAATGCTTTCCTTGTCTGGATATATAATCAACACAATTTTGTTGAGCCTATTTATTGCATTAGCCTATTTCATAGAAAAAAGTGAGTTTAAAACACTTCGAAATGGTTAACCAATTTACATTCTTTGTAGCTTTACAAGCTGCACAAAACACATTGAGATGAAAGAATTAGACGTTAAAGTAATCAATAGGTCGAAGAACGATTTGCCGCAATACGAAACCCCACTCTCGGCTGGGTTAGACCTAAGAGCTGATCTTGAGATTCCAATAGTTTTAACACCCATGCAACGGAAACTTATTCCAACAGGGTTGTACATCGAATTGCCAGCGGGATATGAAGCTCAAATTCGACCAAGAAGTGGATTGGCGTATAAAAAAGGGTTGTCCGTTTTGAATAGTCCAGGAACCATTGACGCTGACTATCGAGGAGAAGTAGGAGTAATTCTTGTTAACCTTTCAAAGCAAGTTGTAACACTTGAACCAAAGGAGAGAATTGCGCAAATGGTCGTTGCGAAACACGAACGAGTTAATTGGCTCGAAACAGAAGAAATTACAGATACAGAAAGAGGTGCCGGAGGATTTGGCAGCACAGGAATTAAATAAATAGACAAGATGAAAATAATAGTTCCAATGGCAGGAATGGGGAAAAGAATGAGACCTCATACGCTTACAGTTCCTAAGCCGTTAATTCCAATTGCGGGTAAACCTATAGTTAAACGCTTGGTTGAGGATATTGCTAAAGTTTGCGATGAAAAAATTGATGAAGTCGCATTTATCATTGGTGATTTTGGTGACGAAGTGGAACAAACTTTAATCGGAATTGCTGAAACAATTGGGGCAAAAGGAAGCATCTGTTATCAGCGTGAAGCGCTGGGTACAGCTCATGCTATATTATGTGCACAAGATTATCTAGAAGGGAAGGTAGTTGTGGCGTTTGCCGACACCTTGTTCAAAGCTAATTTTAAGTTAGATGATTCGCAAGATGGAATTATTTGGACTAGTAAAGTAGATGACCCTAGTGCTTTTGGGGTAGTAAAATTAGGAGAAAACGGAACGGTTGAGGCGTTTGTGGAGAAACCTGAACAATTTATTTCCGACCAAGCTATAATTGGTATTTACTATTTTAAAGATGGAGAATATTTAAGAACAGAATTACAGTACTTAATTGATAATGATGTTCGTATTAAAGGAGGAGAGTTTGGATTAACGGATGCCTTAGAAAACATGAATAACAAAGGCATTTCATTTAGTATAGAAACTGTTTCTGAGTGGTTAGATTGTGGAAATAAAAACGCAACTGTTTATACAAATCAAAGAGTATTAGAGTTTATAAAAGATGAAAACTCATCTTCAAGCAATGCCGCATTAAACAATTCTCAAATAATAGAACCGTGTTATTTTGGTGAGGGTGTTGTAGTTGAAAACTCAACTGTAGGTCCACATGTTTCGCTTGGCGCAGGCACTGAAATTTTTGGTTCGAAAATTGAAAACACCATCATTCAGTCAAATTCTGTGATTACAGATTCTGAACTTAGCAATTCTATGATTGGAAACTTTGTTTCTTTTACTGGGAAAAGCAGTGACGCAAGTATTGGTGATTACTCTCAAATGAAATTGAATTAATTGAATAAGCCGTTTTTAATATTGTTCACTTTTTTCTCCTCGTGCCGAAGTGCGTTAGCTAGGTTGACAATTTTGGTAATTGTTTTGGCTTTAACTTCTTGCGGAGGAACTTCAAAAGTTACTTCGAGAACTTACGATGGGTTGAATAACCCCGAGCTTAGTGATAAGCAGAATAAAAAGATTCAAGTTTTGTTCTTTGATGGTCTCAAAGAAAATGCATTAGAAAATTATGAACGTGCTGAAAATGATTTTCTTGCCATTATTAAAATCGATAAAAAACATGCTGCATCATTATATCATTTAGCATTAATTAATGAGTTAAAACAAGACTACGAGAGTGCTCTAACATACGCGAAGCAGGCAGCTCAAATTGACTCAGAGAATGAATGGTATCGATTAGTTTTAGCTGGCATGTATGAAGTTAATGCTGAATATTCACAGGCATCTAAGCTATATGAACA
>JABHTA010000123.1 GCA_018669945.1 Flavobacteriales bacterium | reverse complement strand
TCTCTTTAATATTGATGGGCAACCATCTAGCAGAAGTATTAGCGTTGTAAAAAGAGAGTAACATCGCATTAGCTCGTGCGACAAAAGCAGCATAGTGTAGCCGTTTTCTTAAACTTTGCATAATTCTTGACGCTCAAAGTATCGCTTAGTCAAAGAAAATAATCCGGCGCAATAAAAACGCTACAAACATTTGGTTTCAGCAGTATAGCATTACTTTTTTACGTAAAAGTATTTACTGGTTAAAGCAATATTATTTTACCAACGCAGTTACTCGTGTAGAGAACTAAAAATAGTACATTTGCTGCCGCAATGAAAAAGCTAGTTATTATATCAACAATTGTAATCGGGGTTCTTACTTCTGCGTTTGCTCAAGAAACCACACCGGCATCTAATTCACCAATTAAGAGAGAAGCTAGGGAAGATATGCTATTGATGAATTTTAATTGGGCAACGATTTTAAACACAGGAGATAGCGTCAATGTAGAACCATATTCTTGGGGTTATGATTTAATGTTAATGTACGATGTGCCTATTCAAAGCTCTAATTTTTCGTTTGCACTAGGCGGAGGATTAGGAATTGCTAATTATTACACCAATGCAGAAATTCAAAGCAGAACAACTTTAGAGGATACTTTGACTTTACAGTCTTTTTTTATTCCTGTTGACGGGACAAGGGATATTAAGAGAAACAAGCTAACAATAACTTATGCGGATATTCCTTTCGAAATTCGTTACAGATCAAATCCAGATAAACATGGCTATAGCTGGAAGTTTGCAGTAGGTGCAAAAGTAGGGTATCACCTGCAGACGAAATCTAAAATTATCGAAAACTCTAAGAAAGTAAAAACATACGATTTTCCCAATTATGAGAAATGGAGATTGGGACTTAATATGAGAGTTGCTTACGGTAGAGTTGGTGTGAATGCCTTTTATTCTGCATCTTCAATATTCGATGATGGAAAAGGCGAGGCGATTAACCCTTTTTCTGTAGGGATAACGTTAATGCCTTTTTAGTGTCATAGAATTAGGTACTCGGAAAAAAATCCTATTATTAACCCAGAGTAAATTTCTATAGATTGATGTGCTTTTAGTTTTAATCGAGAGTATCCAATAAGACCTGCCAGAATTATAGAAGGAAACAAGAACTGACTTATTCCTACTATGTAAATCTCGCTTAATGTATATACTATTCCAAGCAAACCGCCAATCCCAACCATATGCGCGCTGGTTTTTTGTTTAAAATTAGCAAGAAATAAAATTACCAGCGAAATTGTTGCACCTAATATTGCGTTTGTAATAAGTTTAGGAATCCCAACTTGCTGCATGGAAAAATACGCTGTAGCATAAAATATGGCGGACATGATAAAAGGCAACTTCCTTTCTTCTTGACTATTCATCTTTAAGCTTTTTATGCCGTCCATTTTTAGTAACATTACTGTGCTCACTGCAGGTAGCACTAAGGTAAATACTGCCACAACAGCACACACAGCGTATTTTGCATCTATGTTAAGCTGATAAATTATATACACCGGAGAGTTGAAAATAATAAGTACACAGTACAACGGGATAAATAGAGGATGAAAAACTACCGAAATAAAACGGGCCAATAGCTTCCCCATTCTAAAGCTCTTTTCTAAGTCTAGCCACCGGAATATTTAATTGTTCTCTGTATTTAGCAACTGTTCTTCTAGCGATGTTGTAACTTTTCTTTTTTAGTAATTGAGTCAGTTTTTCATCGGTGAGGGGAGCCTTCTTATCTTCTGCACCCACAGCATCAGAAAGAATTTTCTTCACTTCTCTTGTAGAAACTTCTTCTCCGCTATCGTTAGTTAACGACTCAGAGAAAAACGATTTTAATAAAAATGTACCAAATGGAGTTTGAACATATTTGCTATTTGCAACTCGAGAGATAGTTGATATATCTAAGTCAATTTTTTCAGCAATATCTTTTAATATCATTGGTTTGAGTTTGACTTCATCGCCAGTTAAAAAGTACTCTTGCTGCCTTTCCATAATGGCATTCATGGTAGTTTGAAGCGTGTTTTGACGCTGCATAATAGCATCAATAAACCATTTTGCAGAATCTATTTTTTGTTTGATAAACATTAAGGCTTCTTTCTCTGCGCGAGTATTTTTCCCTTTGTTTGCCACGTAGGTTTCAATCATCTCGTTGTATTTTCCACTTACTTTAAGATCTGGAGTATTTCGAGAATTCATCGAAAGCTCAAGCTCCTCGCCGTTTATCGTAATATAAAAATCAGGAACTACGTGTTCAACTGTTTTTTGTGTTTCGTTTAAAGAATTTCCTGGCTTCGGATTCAGTTTTACAACCTCTTCTAACGCTTTTTTTAAATCATCACTTTGTATCTCTAGTTTCTCTAAAATTTTGTTGTAGTGTTTTTTCGTAAATTCATCAAAGTAGTTTTCGAGTATCACTTTTGCAGTTTCTATGGCAACAGTGTTTTCTTTTTTGTCGAGCTGAATAAGTAGACACTCCTGCAGTGTGCGCGCACCTGCCCCTGGTGGGTCAAAATCCTGAATAAGGCCTAGTAGTTTTTCAAGCTCTTCAACAGATGTTATAATGTTTTGCGAAAAGGCTAAATCGTCTACAATTGCATCTAAGTCTCTTCTTAGATAACCAGAATCATCAATGTTTCCAATGAGGTGAATTGTAACCTGCTCTTCATGTGCCGTTAAAATTCGTAAACCCACCTGCGCCTCCAGAACATCATGAAAGCTCTTGCCAGACGAATACGGAATATCTCTTTCTTGATCTTCAACACTTCTATTATTATTAACAGAAAGCTTGTAAGCTGGCGTTTCATCATCACTTAAGTATTCGGAATAATCAAAGTCTTCTTGAGCTTCAGTTGTTTCACCGAACTCATCGTTGAAATCATCTTCGTCTTCTTCAATTTCTTCACGACCCTCATCTAATGCAGGGTTGATTTCCATTTCCTCTTTAATTCTTTGTTCTAAAGCAACGGTAGGAAGCTGCAGCATTTTCATCAGCTGAATTTGCTGAGGCGAAAGCTTTTGTTGCAGTTTTAAATGTAATCCTTGTTTTAACATAATTTCTCCGTTTAATTGTTACAAGTTAGTAAAAAAACTTGTGTCAAAGCTAGAATTCTGCATTATTAGGTGTTCTTGGAAATGGAATAACATCTCTTATGTTTCCCATGCCTGTACAGAAAAGAACCAATCTTTCGAAACCTAAACCGAAGCCGCTGTGCGGAACAGTACCAAACTTCCTTGTTTCTAGATACCACCAAACAGTTTCCTCTTCGATTCCGAATTTTTTAATTCCTTTTACTAAATTTTCGTAACGTTCTTCACGCTGCGATCCACCTGCAATCTCACCTATTCCAGGGAAAAGAACATCCATCGCGCTTACAGTTGGTCCAACTTCCATTCCTGGCTTAGCCTCAGGTAACTCGTCATCTTGTCGCATATAAAACGCTTTGATGTCGGCCGGATAATTTGTAAGAATTACTGGTTTTTTAAATTTCTTTTCTACCAAAAATCGTTCATGCTCCGATTGTAAATCTGCTCCCCAGCCTTCAATAAGGTATTCGAACTTCTTCTTCTTATTGGGCTTCGAATTTCTAAGTATATCAATTGCTTCGGTGTATGTCAACCGAACAAATTCGTTGTCGGTAATGAATTTAAGTTTATCGATTAATGCCATTTCCGAACGTTGATCTTGAGGCTTGGATTTTTCTTCGTCTTGTAGTCGAGTTTCTAAAAATGCTAAATCATCTGCACAATTTTCTAATACATGAGTAATGCAGTACTTTAAGAAGTCTTCAGCTAGGTCCATGTTGTCATTCAAGTCATTGAATGCAACTTCGGGTTCAATCATCCAAAATTCGGCTAAGTGGCGCGTTGTATTTGAGTTTTCAGCTCTAAATGTTGGCCCAAATGTGTACACTTCAGAGAGCGCCAAAGCACCAAGCTCAGCTTCGAGCTGACCAGAAACTGTAAGGTTGGTTTCTTTGCCGAAAAAGTCTTGCGAATAATCAATATTTCCTTCTTCAGTTTTTGGAAGGTTTTTCGGATCTAACGTTGATACTTTAAACATCTCACCTGCTCCTTCAGCATCAGAACCAGTTACTATTGGAGTATGAAGATACACGAAGCCTTTGTCGTTAAAATATTTATGAATAGCATAGGCTAGTGCATGTCGAACTCTGAAAACAGCGCTAAACGTATTCGTTCTAAAACGCAAATGGGCTTGCTCTCTTAACCTCTCAAGTGTATGTCTTTTGGGCTGAAGAATTGTTTTTTGAACCTCGTCTGGATTTGCTTCACCAAGAATTTCGAGCGCGGTGGCTT
>JABHTA010000083.1 GCA_018669945.1 Flavobacteriales bacterium | reverse complement strand
GGGTAATGCTTGGTATCTTTTTTAAAGAAGAGATTACTCTTGCCGATTATCCAGTAATAAGAAAATTAGGTTGGGTATTGTTTCCTGTCGTAGTTATTCAAATTGTCTACGGAGCTTTTGTCGCAGGCTTAAGAGCAGGAACTCTATATAATACATTTCCAAAAATGGGATCTGAATGGATTGCAGAAGGAGTGACTGCGATCTCTCCTTTTTATGAAAATTTTATCTACGGACTGGCAGGAGTTCAGTTTGTACATAGATATATTGCTTATGTGGTAGCCGGTTTAATTATCGCTATTTGGTGGCAATCAATAAAGCAACCTATACAATACAGCCAGCAGCTGGCGTCGAGAGGATTACTTTATGTTATGGTTTTACAATTTACATTAGGGGTTCTTACACTGCTGTATTCTGTTCCTGTTTTATTGGGCGTTTTGCATCAATCGGGTGCATTTTTGTTACTTGCAGCTAATTTATTTCTACTTCATAGGTTTAGGAGAGTTAACTGATATTATAAGCTTTCAGCGTTTTGTAGAAGACTAGCAGGTATAAAATTGGTAATGTAGTTTTTAATTATCAATTATATTCTTAAAAAGCTAGATTAGGCTGCTAAAGTGAAGATTGCCTATAGAACTTATCTATTTTATATTACGTTGTTTTTTGAATTTAGGCTCAATTTGCATGCCTGGTTTCGGCATTATTTCTATATGCTCCTCTTTGGGATATGACTTATCGCTACAACCAACAAATTTGTATCCTGGTTTTGGAATTGCTTGTAATGAAATTGGAATGTTTTCCAAGTAGTATCCCTTCCAGGGATATTTTTTAATAGTAATACTGTTTATTTGAACATTCCCATTTCCATTACCTTTTATGGTTATATCAGCCTCACCTCCTTCCAGTCCATAATGCGTCATAATATGGCTACGAATATTGCAAGGTCTTTGCACAGCATATTCCATTATCCAGTCAATACGTTGATTCGAAGGAATGTATAGCATAGTGTCTTGCCATCTTTCTTTTTCTCTTGGCACTTCAAGAGCAATATGATTGGTAATTTGATTTACTAACCTAATAACGTTATCACTCTGCAATGTTGTATTCAAATAATCACACATTCTGTTTGCAAAATCTTTTCTAAAATGTTCACTTTCTAGAAGAAGCGAAAACAAAAAGACTTCATCTCCTTCGGCAAATCTGCTAATTGAGTTTTCATCATAAGTGTGCCATGAATCTTGGTCATAGCTAATCCATTCCCATTTTTGGCTCGGACCTTTCGGTCGCCAATATCTTATATTGACCTGATTGTCATGCGTACTTGAATACACTTCATATATCCAATAATCAATATAACATTCCATGTTCATCATAGTACACAACTTAGCATATATTGAATCATTCAATGATGGATTTTTTAGAATGAACGTAGTTAATTCATCGTATCGTCTTGAATTCCCTCTGACTACAGTTTCATTTTCACCAGTCATAATATCAACATTGGCGAAGCCGAAATTGTTTTCTATGAAGTCAGCGCCTTTTCTTTCCATTAGGTTGTAAAGTCCCCAATATTTACCATTAAGAAATAACAAAACCGGCTGGTAAGCTTGCATTCCTACGGTACTGCCCATTTCTTTGTTTACTTCGTATAATAGTTCATTTTTAAAGCGCTCTCCAACCCATAGATCTGGCACGTTCCTCCCTGATGTTGCATCTGATCGTATGCCAATACTTCCAAAACTATGTATGTCTTTGTCTTTAAATATTTGGTAATTTATTCGAGAATGGCCGTATGCATCATCTGTAAAAAGAGCAAACGATTTTTTTGGTTGCCTACGGCTTGTTTTCCCAGAAATGCGCATATTAATCGCATTATTAAATGCGGGATATAAAGCTCCAGAATCTGATAGGTCAAAATATTCAACGTTGCCTTGGCGTTCCCAACCTTTTCTTTTGTATTTATAGTAAATGCCTTGTTTTTTATCCCAGAGGTCTTTTGGGTCAGCAGTAAGCGAGACAACCGGTATAGATGGGTTTTCGTTAATAAAATATGATTGAGTAACAATAGTTCCTGCAAAATATCCTTTTCGAATTAAAGTTGCACGAAGAACAGTTGTTGAGTCTATTTTTATAGGAGAGTCGTATAAGATTCCTTGTTCGATTGTAGGCTCTTTTCCATCAGTAGAATAATAAATTGATCCCTCATAGCTACAACTGAGGCTTATAGTTATGCTTGAGTCGTAAAAACCACTTGAGATTGAAAATTCAGGAAAAATAGCTGGGTCGTTTATACGAGATCCACCAACGTTAGGTGAACCACCGGTTGGAATTGGAAAGAAACACATTTGGTTTGACGCGTCTTGTTCTCTTCCATAGGAAATATCAGAATATTGGAGAGGATAATTAAGTTGGTCAATTAGATTTGTATCAGAATCAAATATGGCAATAAATCCGCCTTTTTGGGCCAGATTGAAATTTAAATGTCTTGTACCTTGCTCATCATCCCCATCAACCCATAGTATTATCCTTTGATGTGATTCAATAGTTGTCCAATAGGGTTTAGTTGCAGGTATTTGGTGTTTAGTAGGGTTATTAATATTATCTGTTAAAAAAAAATTACCAATGTCAATGGAAGAATCCCCTGCATTGTATAACTCAATCCAATCGTCACTTTCGCCAAAACCATCTGATATATTCTTTTTGTTGGCCGCCATTAGCTCGCTAATGACTATTGATTGGCAGCTAGTTTGAATAGCTAGCGGTAACAGAACTCCTAATATAATCGCTTCCCTTATCTTCATTCCCTCTTCGATTTATTATATTATAAAAAGTCCCCCGAAAATTCGGAGGACTTTTAAAAACCAATATTAGTTATTTGTTTTTATTTAATAACTATGATTTTGTTTTTAACATTTAGCGTTGGAGTACTAAGTTGTACAAAGTATATACCACTCGCTAAGTTAGAAGCATCAAAAGCTATGTTGTTATTTATTCCACCTTGCACTGTGCCTGCGAATATAACTGAGCTTTCACCTTTAAGATTAATTACCTCTAATTTCGCTGTTTCCGTTTCTGGAATAGTGAAGTTAAAGTTAGTCGAACGTTCTAACGGATTTGGACTAGTGCTAAGTAAAGCAGCTGGAGTTGTACCTAAAATTGAAGTATTACTCTCGCTTGCTGAACGACCAGCAACTGCACGATCAGTGATGTCTTTACCGCCTTCTCTAGCAGAAGCATCCGTACATGCATTTCCATCAGTATCAGTCCATCCAATAACCTCAAATGGGAAGAATACTTTTCCTACTGGGTTTTCACAACAGTTGGTAGGAACTTCAATTTTACCAAAATTAGTTCCTGCTAGTTCGAAGTACGTCTCTTTTCTAAGGTAAGATATGCCTCCTGCTGATGCATCCACTGTAAACACATCTCCAGTTGTAACACTACTTAGGCTTAAAAGAGGAACATTACATTTCTTAGCATTAACATTGATGTCTTGGTTAGAAGCACCAATGTATCTAACAGTTAGGCTAACAAGTTTACCCGAACAAACACAAGATATTGAGGTATCTGCAGGATAAACATTGTTACAAGCTTCTGTTTGTTGCTCATCACAAGCTCCTAAAGTATAGCCACAATTCAATCTTTTCTGAACGTGTTTAACTTTTACACAATAAGTAACTCCATTAAGACACATTTTAACTTCGTCTTTATTGTTGTTTGGAGAGTTTTTAGAGCTACAAGCTGATCCAGATACACTGCTAAAAGCAGAACCTAAAGAAGAGTACTTAGATTTGCAAGATGAACTTGACCCACTCTTAGAACTCTTAGAACTTGATCCGCTAGATCCACTTTTTGAATGACTTCCAGAACCACTTCCAGAGCTAGAAGAAGAACAGCTATATCTACTCAACTTACTTTCATAGCTAATTCCAGAGCTAACAGGTGATGAAGAGCTAGAGCTATGGCTAGATTTCGATTTCGATTTCGAATTAGAATGTGATGAGTGTGAACTAGAACCTCCTTTTTTAGTACAAGAGATATCAATTACTTCAACAGTCCAATCAGCAGAAGCCGAACATCCGTTC
>JABHTA010000061.1 GCA_018669945.1 Flavobacteriales bacterium | reverse complement strand
TGCTCAGTTTTGTTTATTTCTTCAAGAAACTTTTCAATCTGCGGCTTCATGGTTTCAAATCGTTTGGTGTTGGATTTATTCCAAATAAGTGAACTTTCCACGGTAGTAATAAATAGGGTTACTGCTTGCTTTTCAATAGGAAAATGATCATCGAAATCTTGACGTGTCATTAACCCATTTTTAACATCTTTTTTTATGTCATTTAATTGAGATTTGGTATAAATCATATCCTTAATAAGCGATTCTCTTTGCACATTGAGCTTGTTAAAAGACCTTCTAACGGCATTAATATCCGAAATGAAAATGCTTTGTTCTTTGGTGGCGGTATCCTTAAAGTTATTTTGAATAAATGAAAGTGCTTTTGTGTTGTATCGAACCATTGTTCCAATTACTGCTGTATCAATTGACATCAATTGGGCTTCAGATTTTTGTACTGCCGAGTAGGAGCTATCTATAATAGCCACCATTTCCTCTATTTCTGGATTGTTGCAAGAGGTTAGCAAAATTGTAGTTGCGGCAAAGGCAACGGTTAGTGTTCTTCTCATATTAATCTATATATTCGAAACCAGCGTATTCTACTAAATCTTTAGGAAGTTTAACGCCTTTTTTTGATTGATTATTTTCTAATAGCGCGGCAATAATTCTAGGGAATGCTAATGCACTTCCATTGAGGGTGTGCGCTAATTGCATTTTTCCGTTCTCGTCTTTATAGCGAAGTTTCAATCGATTAGATTGGTATGTCTCAAAACAAGAAACAGAGCTAACTTCGAGCCATTTTTTCTGAGCAGCGGAGTACACCTCGAAATCGTAAGTGAGTGCTGCGGTAAACCCTAAGTCGCCACCACAAAGTCTTAGCACTCTGTATGGTAATTCAAGTTTTGTCAGCAACATTTTGATATACTCAACCATTTCGTCAAGCAATTCGTAAGATTTGTCTGGATGAGAGAGTTGAACGATTTCAACTTTGTCAAACTGATGTAATCTGTTTAGTCCGCGGACATCGCTACCGTACGAACCGGCTTCTCTTCTAAAACATTGGGTATAACCGCAGTTCTTAACTGGGAAGTCCGACTCCTTTAATATTACATCTCTATAGATATTTGTAATTGGCACTTCTGCTGTTGGAATGAGATATAAATCATCATCAGCTGTATGGTACATCTGTCCTTCCTTATCAGGAAGTTGGCCAGTACCGTATCCACTTGCTTCGTTTATCAATAATGGTGGTTGTACTTCTCTATATCCAGCAGCAGTTGCATTATCTAAAAAGAAGTTGACTAAAGCACGTTGTAGTCTCGCACCCTTTCCTTTGTACACAGGAAACCCCGCACCTGCAATTTTTACGCCTAATTCGAAATCTACGATATCGTATTTGTCTGTGATTTCCCAATGCGGTTTGGCGTCATCATCCATTGATGGAAATTCACCATGTTCATAAACAACTTCGTTGTGTTCTTCAGAATTCCCTTTTGGGACAGAAAGATGGGGTGAATTGGGAATAGTGTAAAGCAATTGTCTCAACTCATTTTCAGCAGAATGTAAAGCTTCAGACCCTTTGTGGTTTAATTCTTTAAGTTCAGTTGTTTTATCTTTTAGAACATTGGCTTCGTCAATTTTGCCCTCTTTATAAAGTCCACCAATTTGTTTTGAAATAGAATTAGCTTCAGCTAAATTAGCATCAAGTTCTTGCTGTGTTTTTTTACGTCTGTCGTCTAACTCAATAACTTGAGACACCAGTTCTTTTCCATTTAGATTACGAATTTCTAAACGCTTAATAATCTCTTCTTGATGTTCTCTTACAACAGATACTTGCAGCATGTTTTATTCTTTAATGAGGTATGCGAAAATAAAAAATCCTTCCACGCTAACTGCGGGAAGGATTTTAATATTCATTAAAAGGTAATTCCCTTATTCAGATAAAGGCTCTACCGATACGAAAGATTTATTATCTCTCTTCTTTTTAAAAGTAACAATACCGTCAGTTAAAGCAAATAAAGTATGGTCTTTACCAATACCAACATTTGCACCTGGGTTATGTCTCGTTCCTCTTTGACGAACGATAATATTTCCTGAGATAGCCAATTGACCTCCAAAGATTTTCACCCCTAGACGTTTACTTTCTGACTCTCTACCATTTTTCGAACTACCTGCTCCTTTCTTATGCGCCATGGTTTTACGATTTTATAGTTACGTCTGATTATTTATCAGACTTATCTTCTTTTTTAGTTGCTTTCTTCGCTGCAGGCTTTTTAGCTTCTGCTTTTGGAGCCACTGCTTTCTTAGGTGCTGCTTTTTTAGTTTCAGCCTTAGGAGCTGCCTCTTTTTTAGCTTTAGGCTCAGCCTTAGCTTTCGCTACTGGCTTCGCTTCAGTTTTTACTGCAGCTTTTGGAGCAGCTTCCTTTTTAGGGGCAGCAGCTTTTTTAGCACCTTTTTCATCGATTTTCTCGATTTGAATTTGGCTCATGTACTGACGGTGACCGTTCTTTACCTTGTAGCCTTTTCTTCTTTTCTTTTTAAAGACGATCACTTTGTCGCCTTTAAGGTGCTGAAGTACTTTTGCAGTAACTTTTGCACCTTTTATAGCTGGGGCGCCTACAGCGATTTTACCTCCATTGTCGATTAAAAGCACATTATCAAACTCAACTTTTGAGCCTTCTTTTGCTTCCAAACGATGAACGTAAACCTGTTGGTCTTTTTCAACTTTGAATTGTTGCCCTGCTATCTCTACGATTGCATACATAACAAATATTGTTATTGGTTTATAATTAAAATTAAGGGCTGCAAAAGTAGGTAATTAAGCGGTATTAACAAAAGGGATTGTTAGAAATGTGGTTTTTGATTTCTTGAGCACTCATTTCCTTGTCTTTTGGCGCCGAATCAGAAGAGTTTCGTTTACGTTTGGCTAAGCCAAGTGTTCTTTCAAATGTAGTTAATCCTAAGCATTTGGCTTAGGTTGTGTTGGGCTTAGTTTATTATTCATTTTTATTATCTAACTTTTTGAAATAGTTACGCTTATATGCTTCAGGCGTTTTGTAAGGATGGCATGGTTGATAAGAAACTTCCCATTTCTTTGAGTGGCCATCCCAGGGGAGTGGTATGGTGGCGGAGTTGCAGAGTTAACGCGACAGAATCGACAGTACCCATTACCCCATCTTTAGACCAACTCTATTCTAAATAGAGTGTAAATGTATAGGCTAACCTCTCGTCAAAAACAACTGCGAAGCCTGAACACGGAGTTGAGTCGTATAAATTTGGATAATTATCATAATAAAATGTGTCAATCATCGTCGGTGGAACAACGACAGTAAACTCTTCAATGTTGTTATCCCCAAGACGATTCAAGTATTCAAGAGACATTGAATTACCCTCAATTTGTACCTTTCCTTTCCTATTTTGTGTTCTAGGGCCACCACTTGCTTCTCTATTATAGCTCTTCTCCTCAAACTTCCCATTAGCCCTGATTATATATGTATCGTTCACACTGAAGCTAATCACATGTATCCAACTCCCGATAAAATCTTCATTATCTATGTCACCTTTTACCTCATACCTTCTACAAGAAAATAGAAACATGCACCCAATTAGTAGTATGTATATAAAATTATTCATCTTATTTTATAGTATACGCACACTATTGACAATATGAATGCGCCATGGCACAGTAGGGAGAGTAAGAGGGGCGGAGCTCCTCGCAAGCTCCCGAGCGCAGCCTACATTTTTTAGTTTTAAATTTTCAAGAACTAAACTACAAAATTTAGACAAGCAGTGCCAGTTAGGCAACATATATTGTTAGACGCGCATGATTACTTAATATTAGTAATGTTTACCAACGTTTTGTTATGAAATCGTTTTAATGTTATATAGCAATTGTAAGCGAAGTTAGTCTTTTTTAACAGAAAGTCAAGTTGTTGGTTTGTCGCTCCGCATCACTAGAGAGACACCACTAATAATTATAGTAAACAACCCTAATTGAATCCATGTAATCACTTCCCCATCTATAAACCCCCAAAAAACAGCCACAATTGGAATTAAATAAGTGACCGATGATGCAAAAACTGACGAGGTGTGTTTTATGAGCTTGTTAAATAAAACTACAGCTAGAGATGTTCCAAAAACGGCAAGTAGCAATATATAGAACAGGCTGGTAAGTCCTGAAGGCGTTTGGATAGTATCTATTATAGAAGTTGCGATTAATAAATAGATAAGGCACGGTGGAGCGATAGTTAAAAAGGACAAAGAAGTGATTGTTGCGGCATCTAATTCGGCTAATTTTTCTTTTAAAACGTTAACGCTTAGACCATAACAACCGGTTGCCCCTAAAACCAATAAGCTATACCAATAATTAGAATCAATAGCACTGGAATTGGAAGTGTAAACCAATGCAATAGTTCCTGTCAGGCCAATAAGTACACCAATAATTTTTATAGGCTTAACAGTGACATTAAAAAACAATACAGCAATTAGCAAAGCAAACAATGGGGTGAGGGAGTTAAGCATGCCCGAGAGACTACTACTAATAACGGTTTGAGCATAAGCGAATAGAAAAGCAGGAACTCCATTTCCTGCAAAGGCAGCTACTAGTATCCATTTGCCATGTTTAGTGGAAAGGGTTTTGATGCTTTTGATGGCAAAAGGTAAAAGCGAGAGACATGCAATTACAATTCTTAGCGCGGCCATTTCATCAGCTGAAAACGCAATAAGACCTCTTTTCATCATTAAAAAAGAACTTCCCCATATAAAGGCTAAAAAAATTATCAAAAAGACTTGAGGAACTCTATTTTGTAGTGAAATGTTCATTTACTTTGAAAGCTGTAAAAGTAAGTCAATCACTATGAAAGTTTATACAAAAACAGGAGATGCTGGTAAAACTTCTTTAATAGGAGGAACACGGGTGTTTAAGAATCATATTAGAATAGAGGCATATGGAACCGTAGACGAACTTAATTCCTATATAGGATTAATTAGAGATCAGCAAGTTGATAATCGCATGAAAGCAACGCTGCTAGAAATACAAGATAGATTATTTACAATCGGGTCATCGTTAGCATCAGATCCAGAAAAGTCAAAAATGAAAATACCCGATCTGCTTGAAATTGACGTTGAATTTTTAGAAAAAGAAATAGACTTCATGAATGATTTGTTGCCAGAAATGAAATCTTTTGTGCTGCCAGGAGGTCATCAGGCGGTGTCGTTTTGTCACATTGCGAGATGCGTTTGCCGAAGAGCAGAAAGAATCTCGATAGAGCTTAATCAAAACGAATTTGTTGCTAAACCGGTCATCAAATATTTAAATCGGCTTTCCGACTATCTTTTTGTTGCGGCAAGGCAATTAACAGAGCAACTAAAGGTGGAAGAAACACCATGGAAGCCTAGATTTTAAAAGGCCTTTGCGAAAAGTGAAAATTTTCTTGCGTAAGAAAACAAAAAATTTACTTTTGCGTTCAGATTAAAGGATTTAAGCTTACAAAAGAATGTATTGGACATTAGAATTAGCTTCCTATATGGAAGATGCGCCTTGGCCGGCAGATAAGGATGAACTTATTGATTTTGCTATTAGAACTGGGGCTCCTTTGGAAGTTGTAGAAAACTTACAAGAGATTGAAGATGAAGGAGAACAGTATGATAATATTGAAGAAATTTGGCCTGATTATCCTACAAAAGAAGATTTTTTCTTCAACGAAGACGAATATTAGAAAGGAACAATTTATGTAGAAAGCCGCTCAGTTAAGAGCGGCTTTTTTTTTGCCGTAATTTGAGTAAATTTGCTCTCCTCCGAGAGAGAAAAAGAAAGAGATAATATGTTAGATACAATTACAGGGTTCCTGAAAAAATTTGTTGGTAGTAAGTACGATAAAGATATTAAAGAAACAGAACCTATTGTTGAGCAAATTCATGCTGCATATGCTGGCCTGCAGGGTTTGTCGAATGATCAATTGAGAGGGAGAACCAATGAGTTAAAAGCTAAAATTCAAGACTATTTAAAGGAAGAGCAAGAAAAAATTGATACTCTTCGCGCTAAAATTGAAGAAAATCCTTCATTAGACATTGCGCAGAAAGAAGATATCTATAACGAAATAGATACTATTGATGAAATAATTGACGGGAAAGTAGTTGAGGTTTTAGATGAAATTCTGCCAGATGCCTTTGCGGTGGTCAAAGAAACGGCTAAGCGTTTTCATGAAAACGACTTCATCGAAGTTACTGCGACAGAGATGGATAAAGATATTGCGGCAACAAGAGATAGCGTTGTAATTGACGGAGATAAGGTAAAGTGGATGAGCAAGTGGCTTGCCGCTGGTGTCGAAATAAGTTGGGACATGGTTCATTATGACGTACAGCTTATTGGAGGGATCATTTTACATCAAGGTAAAATAGCTGAAATGCAAACAGGAGAAGGTAAAACTTTAGTTTCTACGTTACCAGTTTATCTAAATGCATTAACCGGAAGGGGAGTTCATTTGGTTACCGTAAATGATTACTTGGCAAAAAGGGATTCGGAATGGATGGGCAGTATATTTGAATTTCATGGATTAAAGGTAGATTGTATTGATCGTCATCAACCAAATTCTCCTCAAAGAAGGCAGGCTTATTTAGCCGATGTTACTTATGGAACAAATAATGAATTTGGGTTCGATTATTTGCGAGACAACATGGCTAACCGACCAGAAGATTTAGTACAACGAAAGCATAATTACGCAATTGTAGATGAGGTAGATTCTGTGTTGATTGATGATGCAAGAACACCACTTATAATTTCAGGTCCTACACCACAAGGAGATAAGCACGAGTTTAATCAACTTAAACCTAAAATTGAAAAATTGGTTAAAGCACAGAGGGACTTTGTGAACACTGTTTTAGTTGATGCGAAACGTAAATTGGCTGCTGATTCATCTACGGTTTCAGATAAGAAAGAATTGTCGAAAATGCACGAAGAAGGCGGCTTGGCATTATTAAGAGCTTTTCGCGGTTTGCCAAGGAATAAGGCACTTATCAAGTACCTCAGTGAACCTGGTGTAAAAGCAACGCTCCAAAAAACGGAGAACTATTATATGCAAGACAACTCAAAAGAGATGCCTAAGGTTGACGAAGAGTTGTTTTTCACGATTGATGAAAAAACAAATGGATTTGAACTCCAAGATAAAGGTGTTGAATTGATTACTGATTCAAGTGAAGATGCTAATTTCTTTATAATGCCTGATATAGGAGCCGAAATTGCTGTACTGGAGAAATCTGATATGCAGAAGCAAGCAATGCTGGAAAAGAAAGATGAGTTGCTTCAAGATTATTCTATTAAATCTGAGAGAATTCATACAGTTAATCAGTTACTTAAAGCATACACTCTTTTCGAGAAAGATACGGAGTATGTGTTGATGGACAATAAAGTAAAAATTGTTGATGAGCAGACAGGTCGTATTATGGACGGTAGACGATATTCTGACGGATTACACCAAGCCATTGAAGCGAAAGAAAATGTAAAAATTGAGGCCGCAACGCAAACTTACGCCACGGTTACATTACAGAACTACTTTCGTATGTTCAACAAGCTCGCCGGGATGACTGGGACGGCTGAAACAGAAGCAGGAGAGCTTTGGGAAATTTACGAATTAGATGTAACAGTAATACCAACAAATCGGCCTATTCAAAGAGATGATCGCGATGATATGGTTTACAAAACTACGCGTGAAAAATATAATGCGGTAATAGATGAAGTAGTCGATCTTACGAAGAAAGGTAGACCAGTTTTGGTTGGTACAACTTCCGTAGAAATTTCTGAATTGCTTGGAAGAATGCTTAAAATGCGAGGCATAAAGCACCAAATTTTAAATGCAAAAGTTCACCAACGAGAAGCGGAAGTGGTTGCTTCTGCAGGTGTTGCAGGAGCGGTTACTATTGCCACAAATATGGCTGGTCGTGGTACGGATATTAAATTAAAAGAAGGTGTTAAAGAAGCTGGAGGTCTTGCAATTGTGGGCACAGAAAGACATGAGTCTAGGCGAGTTGACAGACAGTTGAGAGGTCGTGCTGGTCGTCAAGGAGATCCGGGGTCATCTCAATTTTTCGTTTCTCTTGAAGACAATTTAATGCGTTTATTCGGTTCGGATAGAATTGCGAAATTGATGGACAGAATGGGTCTGGAAGAAGGAGAAGTTATCCAACATTCCATGATTTCCAAATCCATTGAACGTGCGCAGAAAAAGGTAGAAGAGAACAACTTCGGACAGCGTAAACGATTACTAGAGTACGATGATGTAATGAATTCACAGAGAGAAGTTGTTTATGATAAAAGGCGTCACGCTCTTCACGGCAGCCGATTATCATTAGATATTTCTAACTCAATGTACGATGTAGGGGAATCGGTTGTTGTTGAGAATCATGGAGCAAGAGATTATACCGCTTTCGAGCTCGATCTATTGAAATATTTATCGATACAATCTCCGGTAACTGAGTCTGAATTCATGAAAGTATCAGAGGATGAACTAACTGAAAAAGTTTATGAAAAGGCCTATTCAAATTATTTGAACAAAGCGAGGCAAATCGCTGCTTCTGGCTATCCAGTGGTAAAAGATGTTTACGAAGATGAAAGTAATACATTCGAGAATATTGTAGTCCCTTTTGTTGATGGTCGTAATGCAATTCAGGTAACGGCAAATCTAGAAAAAGCATATAAATCAGAAGGTGCTGAGCTATCGGTTGCACTTGAGAAGTCAACTACTCTAGCAAAGATTGATGATGCCTGGAAAGAGCACTTAAGAGAAATGGATGATTTACGGCAATCTGTGCAAAGTGCTGTTTACGAGCAAAAAGATCCACTTTTAATCTACAAATTTGAATCGTTTGAGTTATTTAAGAAAATGCTGGGGGAAGTGAATCGTGAGATTACATCTTTCTTAGTAAAAGCTAATTTGCCAGCAAGGAATCCTAATTTAGTCAAGGAAGCCCCAAAGCAGCAGCGAAATAACTTAGACAATGTCCAAACAAGTAAAACAGAAGTTCCACAATATTCCGGAGGAAGTTCTGCTCAAGGAGGCGCACATGCGAAACCAAAGCAGGAAGCACCAAAAGCTCAACCCGTGAGAGTAGAGAAAAAAGTGGGAAGAAACGAACCTTGTCCTTGTGGCAGTGGTAAGAAATTCAAACATTGTCACGGATAGAAAATCCATATGGCTAGGAAGAAATCACAAAAAATTGAGAGTGTTTTACCTTCGGATACAGGAAAGACGGAAGAGAAGGAGTTTATTCTAAATAAGATTGATTGGGCTTGGGTTTTGTTTGGGGTCATGATGTTTATCGTTTTGATTATCAGAATGAAATTTCTTTCGATTCCATTCGAACGCGATGAAGGTACATATACTTATTTTGGACAGTTGATTCTTGACGGAAAAATTCCGTATGTCGATTTCTATGAAATGAAATTGCCCGGTATATACTACAGCTATGCTTTAATAATTGCAGTATTTGGAACCACATTAGAAGCTGCACACACCGGGTTTTTGATTATCAACTTACTTACCATATATTTTATGTTTAGGGCTGGAACTTTATGGTTTAATAAAGTATCAGGTTTAGTGATAGCAACAGCATTCGCCGTGTTGGCAATGAATCCTCATGTTTCAGGGTTTACAACTCAATCCGAACATTTAGTTGCATTTTTTATATCTGCAGGACTTTTGATTCTCTTGAAAGGGCTCATAAAAGAAGATTGGAAATATTATTTATTTAGCGGTATTTTGTTTTGTGGTTCATTGCTGATTAAGCAAAATGGGGCCTTTTTTGTGCTATTTGGCGGATTAGCGGTGACGAGCCACTATCTCGTAAACAAGTCGCTTGATTGGAAAGGCATGTTTACTTCTGGCTTGGTTTATTCTGCAGGTGTATTTATCCCATTGTTGATTGTTATAGGCATCATTTCTTCACAAGGAGCTTGGAATGAGTTTTTATATTGGATATACGAACATCCAAAGGCCTATGTTGGTGGCATAGATTGGGATCCGCAAGGAAAACAGTTGTTTAACATGGCTTGGGGGAATATTTCAAGAAACCATTATCTACTTTTCTTACTTGCGATGGTTGGTGTGGTGATTACTGGATTTTCAAATATGGGATGGCATAAGAAGGGTATGGTTTGGATGTTTGGAGTATTGTCCTTTTTTTCTATTATACCAGGGCTGAGATTTTATGGTCACTATTGGATTTACTTCATGCCTGGAGTGGCAGTGTTAATAGGATCTGCGATATATTCCTCAGAGGAATTATTTCAAAAACTTGTAAAAGGTAAGCCAGCAAAGTATCTTGCCTTCTCGCTTTTTGCAATCGCCATTGGCCATCATGTCTCAAAGATTCAGAGCGATGAGGTAATTAAGAATTACTATACAAATCCAGATTCAATGAATGTGCTTCGGAAGGTATATGGTCAAAATCCATTTCCTGAATCAAAAATTGTAGGCGATTGGATTAAAGAAAACTCTAATGAAAAAGATCAAATAGCTGTTTTAGGATCTGAGCCTCAAATTTATTTCTATGCTGATAGGAGAGGTGTTTCTAGACATAATTACTGTGGTTATTTGGTCAAAAACACGCCCCATCACGCGAAATGGCAACAAGAGTTTATTTCCGATGTTGAGGCTGCTATGCCGAAATTTCTAGTTTATTTCCGTCATCCGGTTTCTTGGTTGACCCAGCCTAATGTAGATATGTCGATTTTTAAATGGTTTGATCCATTTGCAAATAAAAATTATGATTTGATTGGTATGACACAAGTATTAAGTGAGAATCAGTTGACGTATAAATGGGGGAAACAAGAGGCAGGGCAGTTAATGCAAAGTATGAGAACTCAGGAGAATACTTTACGAGAGAAGATGAATGCTGCTGCACAAGAAGGTAATCAGCAAGAAGTTAATAACATCAGAAACCAGATGCAGGTTTTTAACTTCGAAATAATCGTTTTTCAACGAAAAGAAGAAGTTACATCTTCTGAGCCACAATAATTCTTGATGGATATGCGTAAATTGGGAAATTGATAGTATCAATTTTTAGTGCGCGAATTATTGGCAAAGCCCAATTCCAACTCAATAAAGTAAGAATTTTTTCCAAATGCATATAACGTACATCACGTGCGTTAGACACTATTTTAAACCCGTACTTTGCCATAATCATCTCCACAACTTTGAAGGTGTATATGTAGCAAATCGGCGGTCTGTACATAAAATATTTCACCTTTTGTAGCTTAGAAATCCAGTTGTTGGTTTCATCAACAAAATTGAAAATAAAGTGACCTCCTTTTTTTACGCGCAAATTAACAGACTTAAAAAATTCATCCTGATTAGGTATATTTTCTATCACATTAAAGAGCATCAGAACATCAAATTGACCATCATCATATTTCATTTTTTCGAATCGACCATTATCTATATGAACATTATATTTTTCTTTTGCCCAATTAACAAATTCTGAAGAAACATCACATCCAATTGCATTATGCTCATTTTCTTGAGCAACATGTAAAAAAGTTCCTGTTGAGGGGCCCACCTTCATAATGTTAAGTGGTTTATTCTTTTCGAAAATGTGGCTTAATTTTTTATACCTTCTTTTCGAAGTTGCTATCCGTGAAGGCTCATCTTTAAAGTAGTCATAAAACCCCCAAATGTGATCTTTTTTTGTGTCCTTGGCGCTATAGAAAACTTCTGAGTTAAAAAACCAGGCGAAAAACTTCTCATTCGGCATCGGGGTTTGCTTTTCTATACCACATTGACATTTTTTGAAATCAAAAGGGAAATCAAAATGGTCTACATGATACTTTAAAGTATATTTTGGGTCCCCACATAGGAAGCAAACATTATCACTATCGTTGTGATCATAATATTCTGATGGTATGGTAGTCTTACTCATTTTATTTTATTTGGCCTCCCACATATAGCCATGCAGGGGTAAACTAAAAATGGTCTGTGCAATGTTATCTGCAATTGGATAAGAATGCCCGGAATACATTTTATTATACGCGTCCGATTTATATGGAGGAATAGGATAATGTATTAAACATTTCAATCCATTTTTTTCTAGGCGATCTATTGTTTGATCTCTTTCTGCACTGCAAGCAATTAATTGATGGTATATGTGATGAAAATTATCTGGAGAAGCCTGCCAATTCCATTGTTGGTCGGAAAATTGGGATTTTAACTCTAATGCTGATTTTCTCCTTAAATCATTCCAGCTATCTAGGTGTTTAAGTTTAATTCTCAAAAACGCAGCCTGCATTTCATCTAGTCTAGAATTATAGCCTACAATATCATTATGATACTTTTTAGCAGAACCATAATTCCTCAACAATCTAATTTTTTTGGCAAGAGCATCACCATTAGTGGTAATGGCACCGCCATCTCCGTATGCCCCTAGGTTTTTTGTTGGATAAAAGCTAAAGGCGCCAGTATTACCAAAAGTTCCAGCACATTGATCTCCAATCTTGGAACCATGTGCCTGTGCAGCATCCTCAACAATGACAAGATTGTGCTTTTCGGCAATTGCTTTAATTGCAATCATGTCAGCGCACAACCCGTATAGATGTACTGGAAGAATCGCTTTGGTCCTTGGCGTTATTTTAGCTTCGATTAGATTGGGATCTATATTGTGCGTTTCAATATTTGGCTCAACAAAAACTGGTGTAGCCCCGACTTGTGAAATTGCCAAAACAGTTGCAATGTATGTATTGGAAGGAACAATTACTTCATCACCACTGGTAATACCCAATGCTTTCAAACTAAGAAATAACGCTTCTAAACCATTGGCAACCCCAACACAATGTTTAACCCCAATATAATCGGCAAACTCTTCTTCAAAAGATTCGAGCTCATTTCCCATGATATACCAGCCGCTTTCAAGAACTTCAATTGCTTTCGCTTTTACTTCTTCTTGAATACTTTGGTATTCGGCTTTGAAATTATTTGGGAGGATCATTGCCAATAAAACTCTTTTTTGTCTTTAAAGTATTCAATTGTCTTTTTCATTCCTTCTTTAAGCCCAATGGAGGGTTCCCACCCCGTTACACTTTTATATAGATCATAACTACTATAGAAGTCACCGATATCTATTTTTTTGCGGTCTTCAGGAAATGGTATCTTTTCAAAGTCAAAAGTGGTGTTCTGCTTTAGGTATTCAATAAATTGAAGTAACGAGTAATGCTCGTTGGATCCCAGATTATATACGTTTCCATATACTTGGTCATTATCTGTAGCCAGCATAAAGGCATCTACAACATCATCTATATAATTAAAATCCCTCAGCTGTTCACCATCGCCGAAAATCTTAATTTCTTGCCCATCAATGGCTCTACGAATGAAGATGCCAGCAAAACCTTGTTTTTCACCATGAAGGTGCTGCCTAGGTCCATAGGTATTTGTTAGCCGGAGAGAAACGCATTTCATTCCATAAACTTTCGAGTAGAGCGTATAATATTCTTCTGCGGCAAGCTTGTTAATTCCATTAACATCAACAGGAACAATAGGATGATTCTCATCTACAGGCAAGTATTGTGGTTTGCCGTATAGTTGCCTAGTACTTGCATATAGAATTTTCACACTAGGATTGTGTTTTCTGCAACTTTCCAAAATTGATAACTGACTTCTTGCGTTAATATCAAGGTCAGTCATTGGATCAGTCATGCTTTCTATATGACTTGTTTGCCCAGCCATACTATAAATTACGTCAACACCTCTAACAATGTGATCCATACTATAGGTATCTCTAATATCAGAATAGTTGATTTTCACTTGATCTCGAATAACTTCTATGTTTTTTAGATTACCTCCATATTCAGGCAACATTGAATCAACGATAGTAACCTTAGCTCCTTCATTAACCAAACGAATAGCTATATTACTTCCGATAAATCCCATTCCACCAAGTATGAGCACCTTTCTATTTTTGAAATTACTACTCATCGATTTCTTTTTTGATATATGTTTCTCGCACAACAAATTGAGGAGATTGATTTGCTGTCAAAAATAACCTACCAATATACTCGCCTATAATACCAAGAACAAGTAGCTGTAACCCTCCAAAAAAGTTAACTAAAATAATTAGAGAAGCCCAACCTGGAGGAATAACTTGTTTAACAAATACACCCCCGGTTTGATAGGATAATGCGTAGAATAAGATCAAGAAAGGTGTAATAACAGACATTACAATACCGATAAAAGAAGCCACCCTCAATGGAACGATGGAGAAACCTGTAAACATGTTTAACCACAAACTAATTAATCTTGTGAGCGTATAATTAGATTGCCCATCTTCCCTGTCTTTATGTGCGACTAGCTGCGTTCCAATTCTATTAGTAGAACGTAGAAGTATTCCATCGATATAAGGAAAAGGGCCGTTATATTTTATCACATTTTTCACCAAAGTTTTATGCATCACTTTGAAACTTGATAAATACAATCCACTTGGTTTTTTCAACAATTTTGTTGCTACCCAATCATTAAAAGAACTTCCCAAATTTCTGAACCAGTGGTGTTTCTTATCGTCATAGCAACTGTATACCACATCATAACCTTCTTTTAACTTTTCAACTAGCTTTATTACTTCGGAAGGAGGATTTTGAAAATCATCATCAATTATCCCAACACAATCGCTACTTACATAATTTAACCCTGCCATCACGGCGTTATGTTCGCTAAAGTTTTTGGCAAGTTGAATATACTTTACGTTGTCTGGATATTTGTTAAATGCCCTCATTGCACAATCATGGCTATTATCTTGACTACCATCATTAACTAAAATAATTTCTACATGTCCATACTTTGGTGATAAGGTGGACATTGCCTCATCAACTAACTTTTCAATTGTAGACTCACTGTTATAAACAGGAATTACTATGCATACACTATGAATTTCGATTGGATTCAATTGTGTTTTTGTTTGTTGTGTTTATCTTGAAGCACATCCCACAAAGCTTTTATTTTTTTTGGATAAGAGCAATTTGTACTTACGTTATGATTCATTTTTGTTTTGATAAACTCACTTTTTAGTTCAAAAATTCGAGCATCCGAAAGGTTTAAATCCAAAAAATTTAGCGCCATTTTTAACTCATCAAATGAGGTTCTTTCGTCAAGTAAATGGTTGTATGACACAATACGCATAGGAATGTTTCCAACGTTTTCAAAAATTCTTTTATTATGCGTATACCATAGTTCTAGACCGTGACGAACTAAGGTTTTATTCCTTTTTTTTATCGAATTTGCAACTTCTGCTGGGTTTCGAAGGCATATAAGGACTTTCTCTATAGGGACATCATTTTTTGTCCAAGCGGGAAGGGTTAGGCTAAATCGTGTTTCCTTAATAATTTTCCCACCATACTTTTTTCCTAGTTGTTTGATCAACGTTGAATATTCTTCTGAACGGGATAAAATTGTACTAGTTGAGGGCAATTTAAAATAACTGAACTTACCCCATGGCCCATTAACAAGTGGGATGTTTACCTTGTGTATATCTTCTTGTTCGAAATACCCATCCGGATTCCATTCATCTCCCGGATAAAAGGTTTCAGTATTACCCAAATCTCCGCCTGCCTCGAAAGCTAATTTCGCCATCATGGAGGTGCCTGATCGATGCATTCCTGAGATTAATTTCATATGGGAGAGTAATTCAGAATTATTTAATTGGTTTTTCGTAAATCCTGAATTTGGCCAAACCCAATCGTTGTAAGAAGTGTTTTAGTGAAGTTACAAGTACACCTATTCCATAAGTTGAACTTCTAGAAAAATTTATTGAAGAAGCTTCTTCAAAATATTTAGTCGGGCAAGTAATTTCTCCAATTTCAAAACCAGCGTAAAAAATCTGAGAAAGCATTTGATTGTCAAACACAAAATCATCAGAGTTGGCCCTGTAATCAATCGATTTTAAAACTTCTTTTGAAAAAGCCCTATACCCAGTATGGTATTCGGATAATTTTTGGCCAATGAGGATGTTTTGAGTCAACGTTAAAAACCGGTTTGCGATGTATTTATACATTGGCATACCACCTTTTAGTGCTCCTTTTCCGAGAATCCTAGAGCATAGCACAACAGGGTATAAATCGTTCGCCATGATATGTGTAATAGAAGGAATCAGCAGCGGGGTGTATTGATAATCTGGATGAACCATAATAACAATGTCTGCCCCAATTTCTAATGCTTTGTTATAACAAGATTTTTGATTTCCACCATAACCTTTATTGCGATCGTGCTTAATAACATATTTAATCCCTAAATTTTTAGCTACTTCAACAGTGTTGTCTGGGCTGTTGTCATCAACTAGTACGACATCATCAACAATATCAAAATCTATTTCGTTGTACGTTTTTTCTAAAGTTAATGCGGCATTATATGCTGGCATAACTACAATTACTTTTTTTCCTTTAATCATAATCTTTAGTAGAACCTAATTTAAGATAACGAACATACTGCAAACTTAGGGTTTTTAACAAAAGATACAATGTGCAAATCCAAAATAAGAGTGATAAAGAAATGCATGCCTGCCTTACCTTTTCTTTATGTAGCTGATGTGTTTGTTGTCGTTCGGGATTCGTACATACGTTTTCTCGTTAATCCAACTACTGTTTTTTTCCATAAATTTCATCTCAAGTAGATTTGAGACAATCAATTTTTCGTTAGGGTTATTTGTTACTACTTTGCCCCAATTGAGCACCATAACAGCTTTCACACTATTTTTATCTTCTATTTCCTTATCAAGCTTCAAAAGACCTACATGTCGTCTTGTGTCATTTTGCACTATGTGCTCTTTTGTTTCTTCAATTGTCGGTTTTTCTGGGAAAGGAGAAAAATAGACATTGGTTAGCCCATAACCTTGATTCAGAATGTAATATACCCTCAGGGCTGCTTGCAATGAATACCCACCACGGGCCCCGTTTAGAAACGACACGACAACATTGTCGTCTTTTGATACATTATCAACTACGGAACGAAACCATTGCTCATTAACGGCGGTGTTTTTCTCATATTCTATAGCCCGATCAAGGGCAATCCCTGACTTAGTGTAGGTATGAATTGCAGGAACTAATAAGATTAAATAATAGATAATTTTATAGGAGTTAAACTCTTCTTGCAGATGAACAATTGATGCAACAAGGAAGGAGTACCCCAACAAACAAGGGATCAAATACCTTTCGTAATTTGCTTCGGAGCCATTGTTTTCAAACCCTGAGCTCATATATAACAATAATTGAGGCGTCGTTAAGAGTAGAAAGAAAATAATTGCTGGCCCTAGATTTACAGCAAAGACATTGAGGGACCATTGACTACTTTTCTTAAGAAAGAAATTTTGAATTACAAGGCCACCAAAAAGTATTCCAACAACCAATAAGAAATTCGTCGTAGCACTATATTGCCCAACGATGGCAACAAACTTATCCATATCAAAACCCACCCAACCAGTATATTGAAATGATGTAGTACCTAATCCCAATTTAATGATAAGAATTAAAGCCATGCAAATAACCGCAAGAGAGGAAGAATAAACAATATTGGTTTTGATTAGCTCCTTGAAGCTAGGTCTTTCACCAATAATAAATGGCAGACTTACTTTCATAAGCACAGCGGCAGGAAGCGCAAGAATGAAACTCTCTTTGCTCAATGCAGCTAACGTGAAGCATAAGACACTGCCTATTTGAGATTTTAGGGATGCTCTATTTGGAGCAAGAAGACATAACCCCAAAGAAAAGAGTACCAGCCCAATTCCTTCACCGTGCAAAATTCTCCACCACAGTACAGATTGCTCACCAAGAATGGTAATCAGAGAAAACACAAGAGAGGTTGTTATGCTAAATCCAATTCTTCTCCCAAATACGTACAACAATAGACCTGAAAGAGCACCTAAAAGCCCAGAATATGAGGACCAAAGGAACATATTTGGCCCGAAAAACTTAGCAAAAAATATTTTCTGAATATTATAGACCGGAACCAAGCGTTTCATGCCTAACCTAAAGGTAATTTCATTTTTTAGAGTCAGAAAAAATCCATCTTCTTGAAGTTCAATCTGCAATTTGAAAATTTGATTTTCGTCTGCTATTCTTGGTCCCGAATACAAGTTTTTACTGATCATAAGATAGCCAAAGACGAGCACGATCATTCCCAGAAGGACGCTAATAATTTCTTTTTTTGATATTGTTATTTGAGTAATCATTATCGAATTCAGCGACAAAAATAATTTGATAAAATTAACCAGCCCAGTTTTCTCTATCCAAACTTCTGTATTGGATAGCTTCAGCTAAATGATTTGTTTCAATATTAGGACTATTATCTAAATCTGCAATGGTTCTGGAGACTTTTAAAATCCTGTCGTAAGCCCTCGCGGATAATCCAAGCTTGTCCATAGCGGTTTTTAATAGTGCGGTACCTTCAGGACTTATCCTGCAAACCTGTCTTAACTGCTTCGATTCCATCTGTGCGTTGCAATGAACATCCTTGTTTTCTTTATATCTTTTTTCTTGAACATCTCTCGCCTTAATTACTCTGTCACGAACGATTTCACTTTTTTCTTCTATAATTTTTGAGCTCAGTTCATCAAACTTAACGGGAGTAACTTCAATATGAATGTCTATTCTATCCAACAATGGGCCTGAGATCTTGTTAAGGTAATTTTGAACAACACCTGGGGCGCAAACACAATCTTTTTCTGGGTGATTGTAATAACCACAAGGGCAGGGGTTCATTGAAGAAATTAGCATAAAGCTGGCGGGATAATCAACAGTAAATTTTGCTCTTGAAATCGTAACTTTCCTATCTTCAAGAGGTTGCCTCATCACCTCTAAAACTGTTCTTTTATATTCAGGCAATTCATCTAAGAATAATACTCCATTATGAGCCAACGAAATTTCCCCAGGCTGAGGAAAACTACCACCGCCAACTAGAGCTACATCACTAATTGTATGGTGAGGGCTGCGAAAAGGACGAAGAGTAATTAATCCAGATCCCTTCTCCATTTTCCCTGCAACGGAATGAATTTTAGTTGTTTCCAATGCCTCGTGCAAGTTTAATGGAGGTAGTATAGTTGGTAAACGCTTAGCTAACATTGTTTTTCCAGCACCGGGAGGACCAACCATAATTGCATTGTGACCTCCTGCAGCAGCTATTTCTAATGCTCTCTTAATGTTTTGTTGCCCTTTTACATCGGAAAAGTCGATAGCGCTTCCATTCAATTTTTCGTAAAATTCTTTGCGTGTATCTACAATCGTTTTTTTCAGTTCAATTTTTCCATCGAAAAAATCTATTACATCTTTAATATTGTCTACTCCGTAGACATCTAGGTTTCCAACTATCCCAGCCTCTTTAGCATTTGCTTTGGGAATTATTATTCCTTTAAAGCCTTCCTCCATTGCTTTTATAGCAATGGGTAAAATTCCTTTCATGGGCTGTAATCCGCCATCCAGAGATAGTTCGCCCATAATAACGAAATCGCTTACTCTATCAGATTTAATCTGTTCGGAGGCAGCTAAAATTCCGATGGCAATTGTTAAGTCGTAAGCAGAACCTTCCTTCCGAATATCTGCTGGAGCCATGTTAATAGTAATTCCTTTCCCCGGAATTTTATATCCGTTGTTCTTTAAGGCTGCATCTATTCGTTGCTGACTTTCTTTAACGGCATTATCAGGTAAACCAACTAAGAAAAATTTGATTCCTTTACCTATGTTAACTTCAACTGTAATAGTTGTTGCGTTTACTCCGTAAACAGCGCTTCCAAAAGTTTTAACAAGCATTAGAGATTAATTTCTACGAAGTCGATAAGAGAATGAATAACCTTGATATGAATCTCCTGAACCCTATCAGAATATTCACTGTAAGGAGCACGAATTTCTACAGCGCAATGTTTTGCTAGTTCACCTCCGTCTTTTCCTGTTAAAGCAATAACAACCATACCTTTTTTCTTAGCCATTTTTGCAGCGTTTACCACGTTTTTAGAATTCCCACTGGTACTGATAGCAAACAAAACATCACCTTTTCGCCCGTGACCTTGAATAAATCTAGAGAAAATTTTATTGTAGCCAAAATCGTTTGCAGTACATGTAATATAGGCAGGATCTGAAATGGCTACTGCAGGCAATGGATCTCTGTTGTTTCGAAAACGCCCTGTGAACTCTTCTGCAAAGTGCATAGAATCGCTCATCGAACCACCGTTACCACAAGAGATGATTTTATGATTGTTAAGAAATGCGGCCAATATATAATTACCGGCAGTATAGATGTCTTTAAAGTTTTTATTTTCGGAGATAAACTCTTCCAATACTTTGTTCGCCTCAGTAAAATGATGCCTGATGTTGTCGATACTCATTGAGCATCAAATATAGAAAATTAGCCTATTATTTTTTAAGCTTTATTTCGCTTTTTCGTAAAGTGATAACCCTTCTTGAAGCCAACCTCTAAAATCTTCCACATTACCATGATGCTCATAATCAGCAGAACCATTGGATAAGTCTTCGTTATTGGGACCAAGCATTATATAATAAGGTTGGGTGTTAGTTTTATAACGAATAGTCTGGATGTAACTCCATTTGTTTCCAATTGTTCTAAGTTTTTTCATTTTCCCATTTACTTCAACTTCTTTTTGTTCTGAAGTCGGTAAATCCCGTTTGTCGTCAACGTAAAGAGATATAACAACTACGTCTTCTTTAAGAATATTAATTACTCCTGGCTCTCCCCAAACATTTTCTTCCATTTTTCTACAATTAACACATGCGTGACCAGTAAAATCTAAAAACGCAGGTTTACCTATTTTTTTAGCGTATGCAATACCTTTGTCCATGTCATGAAATACTGGCAGTCCTTGAGGACCAACATGGGTTCCTTCGGGGCCATGTTCAGTAATATTGCCTCCAATTCCTCCAACTCCATTAGGGGATTCGCTGTAAGCCATTGGAGGGGGGAAACCACTAATTAGCTTTAAAGGAGCACCCCATAACCCCGGAATTAAATACATTACAAAAACTAATGTAAAAGTTGCAAGAAGCGCTCTACCGACTGAAAGATGTTCGATGGGGCTGTCATGTGGTAATCGTATAAACCCGAATAAGTATAGTGCCAAAGCAAAGAAAACACCTATCCAAATTGCTAAAAACACCTCTCTTTCAAGATAGTGCGCTTGAACAACTAAATCAGCGTTGGATAAGAATTTGAATGCAAGTGCGAGTTCTAAAAATCCTAGAAAAACTTTCACAGTATTTAACCACCCACCCGACTGCGGCAATGAGTTTAACCAGCCAGGGAACGCTGCAAATAATCCAAATGGAAGCGCTAATGCGAGGGAGAAACCTAACATCCCTATAATAGGTCCATACCCACCGATACTGGCAGCCTCTACGAGCAATGTGCCAACGATTGGTCCAGTGCAAGAAAAAGACACTAGAGCTAATGTAAAAGCCATAAAAAAGATTCCGATTAGGCCACCTTTGTCTGATGCTTGGTCTGCTTTATTTACCCACGAACTAGGAAGCGTAATTTCGAATGCTCCTAGAAATGAAATTGCAAATACAATCAAGAGAACAAAGAAAAAGATATTAAAATATACATTAGTTGAAAGCGCATTCAAAGCGTCTGAGCCAAAAATAGCAGTTACTACTGTCCCTAAAACTACGTAGATAATCACTATACAAACTCCGTAAAAAAGAGCATTTCTAATACCAGCAGACTTTGTCTTACTCTGTTTGGTAAAAAAACTTACTGTCATAGGAATCATTGGGAACACACACGGAGTAAGCAGTGCTGCAAAACCACTCAGAAACGCCCAAAAGAATATCATAATTAGCGAGCGATCAGAACCGCCATCCGTTGTATTATTTGAGACTACCTCCTCAACACTTTCTCCAACAGAAAACTCAAAAGGAACGTATTCTGGCGGTAAGCATTTAGAATCATCGCAGGTCATGTAAACTAGTTCACCTTTTATTGAGGCACCTTCTGCTGTTAGTTTAATTTTTTGTTTAAATGTTGCTTCATTTTCGAAGTAAGACAACTCCATATCGAAGTTAGGGTCATATCCGGTGTGTATATTATCGCTTTCAGAAACTTCACCAACTAATTCATATCCGGTAGCATCATCTTCAAACAGAAATTCTGTTGGCAGTGGTCCGTCATCTTGTAAATATTGAGAATAGATATGCCATTTCTCCTCAATTTTAACATTAAAAATAAGTTCATATTCATTGTTGCCAAGATCTTTGGTTTCGTAGGTCCAGCTCGCTGGATCGTATATTTGAGATTCGCTATCTGGTGTTTGTATTGCTTGCGCTGAATCATTGTCTTCTATTATTTCGTCCTTTTCTGTTTCTTTTGCAGAACCTTTAAGGTAAAATTCGAAGTCGATATCGGTAGGGGGTAAACACTTAGATGCATCACAAACCATAAAATTCAAATAACCTTTTATAGTTGCCGATTCTTTTGTTAATGTTACTAATTGTTTGAAGGTTACTTCTCCTTCAAAGTAGTTTAGTTTCATTTCGAAATTTGGATCAAATTCTGAAATTGGAGCGGGTTCTGTTACGCCATCGTTTAATTCATATCCTGCCCCATAATCGTAGTTAAATGTTGTTGCAATTGGCCCGTCCTCACTTGGTAAAAACTGTGAATACATGTGCCACCCTTCATCAATTGTAGCATGGTAAGAAATTTCAAATTTATTGCCACTTAAGTTTTTTGAATCAAACGACCATTTTACAGGCTCATAAATTTGAGAGAACGAAGCACTTGCACTAAAAATTAAGATTGCTGCAAGAATGAAAGAGGGAAGTTTATTTAGCATTGTTATTTGATAGTTTTTGGTTCCTGCGATCCAAAATTAGCTTTATATTAGTCACAAAAAGCTATTCTTGATTTTTTAATATTGGATTCCTAATCGAAATTAAATGAGTTTAATCGGGGATTTCTTCACCAAATTTTAAACCAAAGTGTTTACGAAGCCAATAGGTAGTAAGGTAAATTAGAGGAGTATCTATAAACGCACACAAAGACTTAAATAACCAACCATCAAAAATATATCCTCCAATAGTTCCTAAAGGAAGCGAGGAATCTGTAATCTCTTGGCCACATTCGTCAATTACAACTACAGTATCAGGCTCCAATCCAAAAGTGTTTGCACCAACAAAAAGAACACCGACAACTAAAGATGTATCTATTAACTGCGAAAATATGGTTGAGCCATTATTTCTTAACCAGAGATGCTTTCCTTTAGTGAGATCTTTCCAGAAATGGTAAACCTTTACGTCAACTAACTGAGCAGCTAAATAGGCAATCATAGATGCCATGACAACCCTCCACGAATTTCCGAAAACTTTTGAGTATTCACAACCACTTACAGGAGAACCTTCTATTGAATCGAACTGCATTCCAAGCCATAGAACGCCAAGAACAAATGCTGAAGCGATAAATCCTGAAACAACAACTCGATTGGTTCGCTTCTTTCCGTATATCTCAGAAAGTAAATCGGTAATTAAAAAGGTAATAGGATAGGGTAAAACTCCCGCTGAAATAACAAATGTTCTAAACCCTAAATCTACTTCAATAAATTTATTTGCTATTAAATTACAAACCACTAACGCAGCAATGAAAAGTCCAGAAAGTAGTATATAGAAACGCTCTGAGTCGTTACGTAATTTGGAATTCATCTGTAAAAATTTGGACTAAGATATAATAATTGCTAAAAAATTGAATTACAAAAGGTTAATTAATATGCACTAACTTGATGTATTCTATTTATAGGAACTGCAACACCTCGTTTTAAAAGAATATTTTTTTCGGTAACTGCCCAAATAGTAGTTTCAACCTTTTTTATTGCTTGGTCGTCCTCAAAAATAATTTTCACCTTTCTCTTTTGATTGTTGCCAAGCCTTATGGCACGTTGCATCGCCAAACTTCTAACTTTTATTTCTTCTGTATTTAATAAAACTTCTTCTCTTGGAAAGTGAAATTCAGCTATTAATTCTTTTTCAACGATTATTGGTGACGCGATTCCTGGTTCCATGATTTTATAAGGTTAAAAAGATTAATAAAAATATGCTCCTGTCAATAGATACGAAGAGAGAAGATAAAAGTTCCAATTAGTCTTGAATAATTCTAAGCACCTTGTTTGTCGTGGGCTCAATCTTGAAACGATTATCAAGTCTGTGTCCAATAATCCAGACAATTTCCTCTCGAGAGGTGAGCACAAAAGTCTTATCTTTTTCGAATAGGGACAATTTATTGTCAATAAAGAAATCACTCAATTTTTTCTTTTGATTCATTCCGAGTGGATAGAAGAAATCACCAGAGCGCCAGGGTCGAATTTCGAGGGGAAAAAGGAGTTTTTCAAGGTCGATGAGTGCAATTTCGGCTGAAACTTTTAACTTGCTTGGGACAGTTATTGCCTCAAAAGACAAAGACAAAGGAATGTCTATATGGCCTGAACTTTTGCTAATAACACCAACGTTAACGGATTTTCTCTTTATTTTTTGCAGAATCAGTTGAGTTCTGTCAACAATTAGCTGATATTCTTTCGAAAAAAATTGCTTTCCCGAAGTCGAAGAGCGCACTATATCTTGACAAACCTTAAAAGTAAATCCATACGATTTTACCAATTCGTATAAGTAATGCTCTGAGTGGTTTAGTTTTTTTAGTTGATCGAAATCAATATTAGTTGATTCTTCACTGCACTTTACGAGCTCTTTTTTTAATGTTGTTATGTGGTCCAAATACACAGTTTCAACAAAGCTAAGATTCTCAAAATTCTGCTTAAATGTGGCTTCGAACGAAGGATTTATTTTTTCTAGTACAGGAACTATTTGGTGGCGAATTTTGTTCCTTAAATACTTAAGAGAGTCATTACTTTTATCTGTTCGAAATCCGATTTTATTTTTTAAAGCATACGTTTCAATTTCTCTTTTGGAAGCAAACAAAAGTGGGCGAATAACATTTCCATTTATTGATTGTATCCCTTTTAATCCAGAAATTCCAGTTCCTTTTGCCGCGTTTAGCAAAAATGTTTCTATTGAATCGTTTAGATGTGTTCCTACTGCTATACAGCTGTAATTTTGGTGGTCAACCAGTTGGTTAAACCACGAATAACGAAGATCTCGCGCTGCCATTTGTATCGAAACGCCATTTTTTTTGGCGTAAGAATCGGTTTGAAATAATTTAACATGACAAGTAACATTAAGCTTTTTTGCTAAGGCTTCAACAAACTCTTGATCGTTTTTGGCATCCTTTCCTCGTAAGCAGAAATTGCAATGTGCAATATCAAACTCAATGTTTGATTGCTTAAAAAGATGAACTAACACGATAGAATCAATTCCGCCACTTACCGCTAATAGCACTTTTCCTTTTCCTCGAATCAGGTTATTCTCTTCAAGATATTTTTTGAAACGGTTAAGCATTTGTTATATCGGTTGATTTA
>JABHTA010000027.1 GCA_018669945.1 Flavobacteriales bacterium | reverse complement strand
TGCAATACGACTTCGGTGTCCGAAGCAGAACGAAACTTTAGACCTCTTGCTTCTAGAATCCTTCTTTGTTTTTGGTAATTATAAAATTCACCATTAAACACAATGGTATAGCGATCTGTTTGATCGGTAAAAGGTTGTGCACCTTTGTCTGAAGTATCAATAATTGAAAGTCTGGTATGTCCTAGAGCAATGTTCTTATGGGCGTACTTTCCATGGCTGTCGGGACCTCTTTTGTTGAGTGTTTTTAACGCATTTTCGATTAAGTCGAGCTCATTTTTGCTCGATTTATTAAATGCTACAATGCCAACAATTCCACACATAGAATCAATTTACTCAGAAAGCCATTTTTTATATATTAGTTGTTGCTTTTCGGTAGGGCTTTTAATAGGAACGATTCTATAATTAACTTTTGTATCTTTTGATAGAGTAACTCTGATGTCCATCATTATTCCATCGCGAGATACTGTAATAACAATTTCATCACCAGCTTTATGATGTTTAACTATGGTAGTTAAGTCATTATCAGCAATTCTGTAATTATCGATAGCAATAATTTCATCATTTACATTGATGCCATGTTTGTATGCTGAATTTCCTCTTTCAACCCTGCTCACGATTAATCTCCCATTATTTAAAGAAGTGCTTATCCCTAGGCCTACATTTACGGAACCTTCATATTTGTTAATAAGTTCACAACCTGCATAACTAAAATAGGTTTTGTAATCTATCATTTCGACTCCTGCAACTGTGTTTTGAAAAAAATCATCTAGTTTTTTCCCTGCAACTTGCTCTACAACATCTTGAAATTCATTATCGGTAAAACCACGATTTAGTTTTTTGTAATATTCATTCCAAAGCGCTCTTAGTACATCGTCTAAATTTTTTTCTCCATTTGTATTTTCCAAGATAATTAGGTCAAGCGCATTTGCCAATAAAGCCCCTTTAGGGTAGTACGAAATTGTTGTGTTTTTACTGTTTTCATTTGGTCGGTAAGCTTTTATCCAAGCATGGAAACTAGCCTCAGTAACAGGCTGTACCTTATTCCCTGGTTGGTTTTCAACTCTGGATATAGTGTTTGCCAACTTGTGCAGATATTTTTCTGAATTGTAATATCCAGCTCTTTTTAGCAATAGTTCGTCATAATAGCTAGTAAAACCTTCACAAAGCCATAATAAATTGGTGTAGTTCTCGGAATCGTAATCGAATGGCCCAAGTGTTATTGGTCGAATTCTTTTTACATTCCATAAATGAAAGTATTCGTGCGCAACAAGACTAAGAAATCCTTCATATTTTCTGCCTTGTTCATACCCCCATCGGTTAACTTGAAGCGTAGTTGAACTTAAGTGTTCCAAACCACCGCTTCCATTCGTCAGGTTATGAATAATAAAAACATAATCCTTATTAGGATTTTCTCCAAAAACTTCCGTGCACGATTCAACAATTTTCGCCATATCAGTTTTAAGTAATTCAACGTCAAAATTCCCCTTGCCATACATGGCTACTTTGTGTTTGGTTCCCGAAGCATCAAAGTTAAATTCAAGTTGATTGCCAATTTCTATTGGGCTATCGACTAAAATGTCATAGTTAGGAGCATTATATTTAAATAAATTATCTGAAGTTTTTTTTAATGATGTTGATACTTTTTTCCAATTGTTAGGGGGCGTGATTTCAAGCGTTGATGGAAGTTCTTTTTTACCATCGATGTACATGAACATACTTGTTCCGTTTATGTAACCATGATTCGCGTCTAAAAAGCTAGTTCTCACAGACATTTCAAATGCGTAAACGTCATACGAAATTGTTAAGGGTTTCCCTTTAGGGAAAACTCGCCATGTATTTTTGTTTATCATTTTAGAGCGTACATTGCCTGTAGTGAAATTCTCAACGCTTTTCGAGAATTCTCTTACCAAATAGGAGCCTGGCGCCCAAACAGGCATTTTTATATCCAACGAATCTTCGCTAAAACCAGCTAGATCAATAGCTACATGAAAGTAATGCGTATGTGGTTCTTGCATTGATAATTGATAGCTAACCGTTTGAGAAAAACTTACGAAGTTTAAGGTGATAAAAAAGAAAAATAAGGAAAGAATTCTCATGTTTTAGTATTTGCGGCTAAAATAGAAAAATGATTGAGATGGATTGTCTTAGCTTTGAACTAGTTTCAGCATACAAATTGATTAATCTTCAACAATGACGAATACCTCTTCGTTGTCTTTTTTCATGAGGTATTTTTCACGAGCAAATTTTTCGAGATTGTCTTCGTTGGTTAGTAATTCGTTAAGATCTTGTTCGGTTTCGGTTATTCGCTCTTGGTAGTATTCTTTGTCTTCTTCGTATTGATGTAATTCGTTTTGTAGTTGCAGCTGTGAAATAACATCATGTTGGTCAAAAAATAACATCCAAAAAGCAAATAGAATACCAGTAATGGAATATTTGTTTTTTAAAAATGAAGGTACTTTATTCCAATAAAGTTTTATCATAAGACAAACTTACAAAGCACCGTGCTTGATTCGTTTGTTGTAAAAAGGTAGTTATAAACAAATGAGGTGTGGAATGAGTTTTCTAATAGATATATTTTACCTACTAATCGTAAACTTCTTGGTTTCTTCTCCCACTTGTGAAAAGAAATAATTGTCTCTTGCCCGAAATTTCAGCTTCATTATCACATTAAATTCCGTTTGGCTAAATATATGTTTTGGATTCCTTTGGAATCAACAACGCGTCAGCTCTAATTGGCTTTAGGTTATGCTCGGTGTAGTTTTATTTATTCTTCTTTGTGCTTTTGTGTAAAACCATGCCCGCAACTATATAAGATGAATCGAAATGATGCTGAATTATAGAAGTTGTGGAATAGGCGGCGTATCTATATAATAATTGTTATTGAAATGAAAATATTGTGTATTAAGCTCGAGATTATGCTTATGAAGACCCATAGATAAATAATTTTATGCCAATTTTAAAACCTTGCAATCTTGTGTACATCAACTAATTTATTATCCCTGTAATGCATAAGAAAGTATACTCCTCCTGTTAGCGCAGATCCATCAAATTGAACTGAACCCGAACTTGCATCGATTTTATGTAATACTTTACCAGACATATCAGCAATTCTAATCTTAGTATTCCCAAAAGGGGGTAAATTAATTGTAAAATAATCAGAAAAAGGGTTTGGGTAAACAATAAATTCATTTTTCTTGATTGACGCGTCAGAAATCTCATTAATTAGTCCGTTATTCGGATGTCGCATAAAGAATTTCCAAATTTCTGTGGCTGCATCAAAATCGCTAGCAGGTTCATAAAACCATTGGTGGTCGGCACTGTCAACTTTATAAAGCAATATTTCGGAGTTGTTGTTACAGTCGATCCACCTATAACCTGTAGTGATAAAATTATCTGGAGCATTATTTGGAAGAGAATATACAAGAGTAGGTTCAACTGTGCAGCCATTATTCATTTGCCAAATGGCTATAGTTGAGTCTACAGATAGCATTTGCAAAGAGTCGTAGCCATTGTAGCGAACAGTTCCGTCTGCAGTTCCATGAATATGCATGAGCGGAATTTCTTTTACTGGATTGCAATTGGGAGGGATAGACATTGCCATCTGCCCTGATACAGAGGCTACCGCAGTTAGTCTATCGGATAATTGGCAAGCCAAACGATGTGTCATAAATCCTCCCATTGAAAACCCCGTGGCATAAACTCGTGTTGTGTCAATATTATACTGACTAACTAGTGTGTCAATTAATGCACTTACAAATCCAACATCATCTACCCCAGAGAAAAAATTGATGCCGCTGCTAAACGCGGTTTGGTTGTTTGTTAAAGGGTCAACTAATGCTTGTGGGTAAACAACAATGAAATTCGCTGTGTCAGCTACAGCGTTCATTCCCATAAAACTTTCAAAGTTAGACGCAATGTCGCCTAAACCGTGTAAAGCGAAAACCAGAGGAACAGTATCTGTAATTGAATAGCTCGATGGCACGTAGGTTATAAACGCTCGGTCGCTATTTTGCCAAGTAATGGTGTCATTAATAGATTGAGCATCAGCATTTGGGTTTACTAAATAACAAAATAGGAGGCAAACAATAATTTTTTTCATGGAAGTAATTTGATTCAAAGATACAAAAAAGCCCAACCGATAATCGATTGGGCTTAGTTAGTAGATTGTAAAAAGATTATCCTAAAAACGGATATCTATAATCTGTTGCAGGTACAAACGTTTCTTTAATTGTTCTCGGAGAGACCCAACGTAGTAAATTCATATATGAACCTGCTTTGTCGTTTGTCCCAGATCCTCTTGAACCACCAAATGGTTGTTGACTAACAACAGCACCTGTTGGTTTATCATTGATATAGAAATTGCCAGCAGCATGTTCTAAAATTTGGGTTGCAGTTTCGATAGCATAACGGTCTGTGCTCAAAATAGCACCAGTTAATGCGTATTCAGAAGACTCATCAACCAAGTGGAGTGTTTCTTCAAATTGGCTTGGATCATATTTCAAAATTGTAATAACCGGTCCGAAAATTTCTTCACACATGGTTCTGAATTTTGGATTGGTGGTTACAACTACGGTTGGTTCAATAAAGTAACCTTTCGATTTATTATATCCTCCACCAACAACAATATCGGCATCGTTTTGTTCTTTTATAAAGTCGATAAAGCCTGCAATTTTATCAAAAGCACGCTCATCAATAACAGCGTTAATGAAGTTCCCAAAATCTTCGGGAGAACCTGTTTTAAATGAATTTACGTCTGATTTCACAAGAGAAATTACTTCATCAAACATATTAGAAGGAATATAAGCTCTAGATGCTGCCGAGCATTTTTGACCTTGAAATTCGAAAGCTCCTCTCGAAATTGCTGTAGCAACTTCTGCTGGCACAGCAGATTCGTGAGCAACAATGAAATCTTTTCCTCCGGTTTCGCCTACAATTTTCGGATAGCTTCTGTATTTTTCAATGTTAGTGCCTATTTCTTTCCAAAGGTGTCTGAAAACCCCAGTTGAACCAGTAAAATGAAGTCCAGCGAAATCTTTGTGTTTGAAAACTACATCTCCAGCAGCAGGGCCGTCAACGGAAATTAAGTTGATAACACCATCAGGTAAACCTGCTGCTTTGAATAGTTTTATTATAACATGTGCAGAGTACATTTGAGCTTCAGCTGGTTTCCAAACGACAACGTTACCCATCATAGCAGGTGCAGCACATAAGTTTGCACAAATTGATGTAAAATTAAATGGAGTTACTGCGAAGATAAACCCTTCTAGCCCTCTATATTCTAGTCGGTTCCAAAGGCCATCATTAGAGTCTGGTTGTTCAGAATAAATTTGCTGCATGTATACAGCATTGAATTTTAGAAAATCAATTAATTCACAAGCGGCATCAACTTCTGCTTGAAATGCATTTTTTGATTGAGCCAACATAGTTGCAGCATTCATTTCGTCTCTAAAAGGACCCGCTAATAAATCAGCAGCTTTTAGGAAAATTGCTGCTCTTTG
>JABHTA010000138.1 GCA_018669945.1 Flavobacteriales bacterium | reverse complement strand
GCGCTGTTGGAAATGACATTTGCAAATTCAACTGGTGGCTTAGAGATTAATCTTGACTCACTAGATGAGGCTGATTCTATCAAAATATTATTCAGCGAAAACCCCGGCTTACTGATTCAAGTCAATGATACAGATAGTGTAATGTCAATTTTGGGGAATGATAATATACAAGCAAGAATTATTGGGAGGCCTATAAGTGGAAGACAATTAACTATCAAGCATTCGGGGGCTGAGTTAAATTTAGATATCAATGATTTTAGAGATACCTGGTACAAAACTTCGTATTTACTAGATAAGCAACAATCGACAAAAGAACTAGCAAAAGAGCGTTTCGAATCCTATAAAACGTTTAAATTGGAATATAATTTTTTGGAAGGATTTACAGGAAAATTAACAGATTTCGATGCAGTTTTAAATAGAAAACACACAACTGGGGCTAAGGCGGCAATTATTAGGGAAAAAGGTGTAAATGGTGATCGAGAAATGGCTTATTCATTATTCTTGGCTGGTTTTGATGTCAAGGATATTCACATGACAGACCTTATTTCTGGGCGCGAAGATTTGAGTGATGTCAATATGGTTGTGTTTGTTGGAGGTTTCTCTAATTCTGATGTGTTGGGCTCAGCAAAAGGATGGGCAGGAGCATTCTTGTATAATCCAACAGCAAAGTCTGCATTAGATAATTTCTATGCTCGTGAAGATACGCTGAGTTTGGGGGTATGTAATGGCTGCCAATTAATGATGGAATTGGGTTTAATTTCTGCTCAAGGAGAATTACAACCTATGGGTCATAATGAATCTGGTAAATTCGAATCGGGGTACTTAACGCTTAACGTTGAACCAAATAATTCAGTGATGTTAAAAACATTGGTTGGAAGTAAATTAGGTATTTGGGTTGCTCATGGAGAAGGCAAATTTAATCTAAGTGGCAATGAGGATGATTATTGCATAGCTTTGAAATATTCAGGTCATCAATATCCAGCGAATCCTAATGGCTCGAATTATCATGCTGCAGGTTTGGCTTCTGAAGATGGACGTCATTTAGCAATGATGCCTCATCTGGAAAGAGCTATTTTTCCTTGGCAATGCGCTCATTATTCATCAGAAAGAAATGCTGATGAGTGCACACCGTGGCTAGAGGCATTTGTTAATGCGCGAAAATGGGTTATGGAAGCTGTTTAGCAGGACGTTAATTAATCGATTTCCCAGTTTACTATCTCATACGAGGAGCGTAACGTTTTTCATCAGCAGATTTTTTGCTATTAGGAATATTATATCCTAACATAATTTCATGCGATCCTGCAGAATATTTTCTAACATTTGAAATAGTTACATCATAAGCATAACCAAGGATAAAATTTTCTTTTTCAAAACCAATAATTGCTACGATAGCATCTTTTAATCGGTATGAGGCACCAAGTGAAAACATATTTTTATATGTAGCTTTTATGTTTAAATCAAATGTTGTTGGAGCAGTAAAAACAGTTTTCAAAAGAAGTGAAGGCTGTAAAGAAAAGTCATCATTTAATTCAAAATTATATCCACCTGATAAATAATAATGACGTACTTCTTTATTGAGGCTTTCATCGTCTTTATTGTATCTAACCTTTGCCTGAAATAGCTGAGGGACAGAAAGACCAACAAAGTACGATTCAGAAAAGAAATATGCTCCGAAGCCCGCATCAGGAACCAGTGTAGCATTTGAAACACCAGAAAAGGTAAAATCGCCAGTTTCTTCTAATGTGATTTGACTTTCATCTAATGAGTACTGAGTTGCTTTTGCTGATAAACCTAATGCAAGTTTAGCACCATCAGAAACTTTGATATGATAAGAGTAAGCCAATTCTACACCTGTTTGAGTCAATGGACCAGTTTTGTCATTAATAAGAATTCCACCGAAACCCATATTGTCCAAATAATTGGAATGGAAACTTAAACCCATAGTTTTGGGAGCTCCTTCGAAACCAGCCCATTGTGACCTATAAGTTAAACGAACAGGGCTATAGTCTTTAGTACCTGCTATAGCTGGATTTAAAAAAAAGTCGTTTAACAAATATTGACTAAAATGGGCCATTTGTTGAGCTTGAGAGCCAATTGCTAAAAGCGAAATCGAAAGTGTTATTATTGTCTTTTTCATAGCGACTATCGTTTAATTGTTACTGTTCCAGTTAGTGATTTTTCATCCAAAGTGATAATGTAGTAGTAAACTGCAGATGGAACTTCTTTACCATTAGCATTTAGTCCATCCCATGGTTCGGTGTAACCATCAGAAATATATAAAGCAGATCCCCAACGGTTGTATATTTCTACCTTAATATCAGAATAATATTGTGCAGCTGGAATATTCCAAACATCATTTATATTATCTCCATTGGGAGAAAAACCAGAAGGTGGGGGATCAAAACAAAGTCCGTCAATTCTAATTATTATAGTATCAACAACAACAGTACAATTGTTTTCATCGGTTATGGTTAAAGAATAAATGTTAGCATCAAGTCCGCTAATATTTTCACTAACCTCTCCATTAGACCATTGGTAGTTTAATGAACCAGTCTCTCCAATTACTTCCGACATAATTGATCCATTATTTATCTCACATGTTGCAGGAATAGGTAGTAATGTAATAATAGGAGCTTCAATACTTTCTATGACCACTTGATTAGTGACAACACAGCTATTATTATCAATTACAGTAACGGAGTATGACCCCGATCCAAGACCACTTTCTGTAACATTAGCTCCGCCCGAAGACCACTCGTAAGAATAGGGTCCAGTTCCACCAGTTGGTATAGCAGTTGCAATACCATTGTTTGCGCCACAAGAAGCATCTGTTACTGAAGTAGTAGCGGTTGGACCGGCAATATTATTAATAGTTGAAGAAGCGGTAACTGAGCACGCAGCAGCATCGGTAACTGTAACAGAAATTCCTCCAGCAGATAGGTTATTTTCAGTTATACCTGAACCAGCAGAAGAAGACCAGGTATAAGTATATCCACCAGCCCCACCAGAAGGCACAGCAGTTGCGGTACCATTTCCTTGACCACAATCTTCATCAGTTGTTGTAATAGAGGCAGTAGGAGAATTTGTATCACCAATAGTTACATTTTCAACAACCGAACAAGTTCCAGCATCAGTAACAGTAACGGAGTATGACCCTGATGCAAGAGCACTTTCCGTAACGTTAGCTCCGCCCGAAGACCACTCGTAAGCGTAGGGTCCAGTTCCACCAGTTGGTATAGCAGTTGCGGTACCATTGTTTGCGCCACAAGAAGCATCTGTTAACGAAGTAGTAGCGGTTGGACCAGCAATATTAGATATTGTAACAGACGAAGTTGTGGAACAAGATTTAACATCTGTAACTGTAATTGAATAGTTACCAGCGCTTAAGCTGTTTTCAGTTTGAGACGTTCCACCTGAAGACCAATTGTAATTGTATGGGGTAGTTCCACCTGAGGGAATCGCAGTTATTGAACCGTTAATACTACTGCAGCTTTCATCAGTTGAACTAATGTTAAAATCAAGTATATTTGGTTCCGTTACGGATGTGGTCGCTAGGAATGTACAAGCCAAAGCATCAGTCATTGTAACTGTATAAGAGCCTGTTGATAATCCAGAAATATTTTGGGTAGTTTCGGCATTATCCCATAGAAAAGTATAAGGACCAGTTCCTGAAACAGGTGTTGAGTTCGCAATCCCATCGCTACCGGAATTACATGATGTGGAAACAGAAGCGGCTGATACAGAACAGGAAGGGGGCGCAATACAAACTTCTAACCCCCAGGTTTGCAGATTAGCAGACGCACCACCACCATTGAAATCCTGAATTGTT
>JABHTA010000062.1 GCA_018669945.1 Flavobacteriales bacterium | reverse complement strand
AGTATTGCTGGTCGCAATAGTTAGGCATACAAGGGTTTTTATTATAAGCAATTTGTAGCAAAGAGATTTCATTGCTTGGGCGAGTTAAAATTGGAATGCAAAAAAATAATTGAGCTGGACATCACTTATGTAATAATTTTCTACTCCTTTTTTGAATATGAATCTTTAAGATTAGGAATTTATAATAGACCATTAAAATATGGTAAGAACAAGTGTGTTATGTTTGTTTATTGAAATTATGAAGAAAATTAAAATGCTTTGGGATTTTCGTGGCTCTGATGCTTTAAAAACTGCTGAACATCAGTGTGACCATCTGAAAGATTTTTTTATCAAGGATAAAATTGAATTTCACCAAATTGAAATTGAAAAGCATTCTGATTTGTTTGTTTCAGCATTCGCAGTAGTAGACGAAGAATACGTTGAAATATTAAGAAAAACTCTTAAACCAAACAGAGGCCAGCTGGCTTAATGTGTTACACTAAAACACCATTTTTGGGTTGGATTGGTCTTGGAATACCCTTTTTACTTAGCATTTCTTTCTGCTAACAAGAGACTTCTATTGAGTAGCTAAAGTGTTAATATCTTGGTTTTCTAGGTGTTTTTTCTCAAACCCTTTACATACCGAATTTATCATTGCGTCTCCAATTTTTACACTCGTAGTAACTGAGTTCATTTTTTTGAAAAAAGGAAAAAGTGGTTTAAGTATAACATAAATCGAGTTGTACCATCCTGTGCTTGATTTCACCCCTTTTTCAGGTAATATCATCCCTGCTCGAAACATGTAAGCATCTTTAAATCCAGCATTTAGGATCATATTTTCAGTTTTTCCTTTAATTCTAGCCCACATTATATTACCTAATTCTGAAGAGTCTGTTCCCGAACCTGATACATAGTTGAAAACCATGTTGGATTTAACTGCATTCATTTCATCAACTAGGGCTTTTGTGAAATTATATGTAGGAATTAGAAATTCATCTTCTGTTTTTCCAATTGATGAAACACCCATGCAGTGGAAACAGGCATTATAATTACTGAATTCTTCTTTGATTATAGAAAAGTCACTAAAATCTTGATGTAAAATTTCTTTTAGTTTAGGATGAACTAGACCAAGAGGTTTTCGATTTATCACCAATACAGACTCAACTTCTTCGCGTTCTAGGCATTCAAGGAGTATACCTTTTCCAACCATACCTGTTGAACCGGTAATTATTGCTTTAATTTTCATTTAGCGAATATAATCGTTTACGATTTTATTACTTTAGCGGAAACTAAATACTAATGAGGGAGATATTAATTACGCTTATTGCAAACTTATTATTCTTTGGATCTATTGCTCAACAGTCAGAACAATTGAATGACAAAAAAGAGGTCGTAGAAAATGAGTTTCATACTATTATAAAGTCTATGCCTTCTTCCATTGAGCAATTAGAGGCCTTACATAATGATAAAGTAAAGTTCAATGAGCATTTGTTGTCTCCAGCCTCGAATATAGAACATTTCGAATCTGATGCAGCTGAAGCTATAAATTGTGGAATTTATATGGTTGATTTTGCTTACCTAGCGGTATTTCAAGAACAAGATAAGATGATGCAATACAGGGCCTTAGCTCTTGAGTTGGCAGCTAAAATCGAAGCGGATAAACCATTTCATAATGTTTTAGCAATTGATTTAGAAAATAAAGTGAAAGATTATGATGTACTAAAGAAGGCCATCGGTGATGCTTTAAATGCCACAGAAAACCAACTTATTGACAGCAATCACATAGCAACTGCAAGTCAGATGCTATTGGGGTCATGGATAGAAACTCAGTATATTATGTTTCAATCATTCATAAGAGATAAGAAGCCCAGCGTAAAGGTAAAACAGCAGATTGTGGATCAGCAAGTTCACTTAGCTAACTTGATAAAATTAGTTCATGAATTTAAAGATGACGCGGGGTTCCATGAAGAGTTAGAGAAACTGAACAAACTTGAGGCTTCTCTCCTCAAAATTCATAATATTGAAGGTGTTACCGAAACTGTTATTTTGGAATTGGTAGATCAGATTACTCGTCTGAGGATGGATGTTTTAGCAATGGAATAGTGTAAAAATATAAAAATGGCATCATTTGATATAGTAAGTAAGGTTGAAATACAATCGGTTGATAATGCGGTGAACGTAGCAAAGAAGGAACTTGATACGCGTTACGATTTAAGAGGGACGAATAGCGAAATTTCGCTTGATAAAAAAGGGGCGATAATTGTCGCTTCATCTAATAATGATATGAATGTGGATTCAATCGTTAAGATAATTTTAAGTCGCTTTACCAAGCAAAAATTGGATGTGAATTGCCTTGATTTAACTAAAGAAGGATATGCTTCAGGGGCGCAGATTAAGAAGGATATACCGATTAAACAAGGTTTGGATAAGGATACCTGTAAGAAGATTAACAAACTGATTAAAGATTCTAAACTGAAAGTTAAGGGGCAAATAATGAACGATACTATTCGTGTAACAGGGAAAAGTCTTAATGATTTACAAGCGGTAATAGCACAATGTAGAGCAAGTGATTTAGATGTGCCATTGCAGTTTATTAATATGAAATAAATAAATTTATAAAACCAAGTATATGAAAAAGATAATATTAGGATTAGCAATAGTCGGCTTTAGTTTCTCGGCAAACGCTCAAGAAGCATCGAAAGAACAAACAAAAACAAAAGAAACAACAACTCAGACTGTTGAAGCGAGCTGCGGCCAATGTCAGTTTGGTTTAACAGGTGGAGGATGTGATTTAGCAGTTCGAATGGATGGTAAAGCATACTACGTTGAAGGGTCTAGCATGGCGGATCACGGAGATGCACACGCACATGATGGCATGTGTTTAAAAGTAAGATCTGCAGAGGTAGCAGGTGAAGTAAAAGACGGAAAATTTGTAGCGACTAGCTTTAAATTACTTCCTGAAGCAAAATAACTATAGAAAAGAGAGCCCTAGATTGTGGGCTTTCAAATGTCTAATAACTATTTTTCTTTTTCACGGCTAAATTTGGATCAGTATACAATTAGATCTAGTCAGTTTATTTAATAGTATAAGGCTCTTGTTATGAGCATTTATATTAATCGTTTAGCCATTTTGGGCGATTAGTTATAAATGTCTTATTATTCTAATATTGCTTAAATCGGACTATATCCAAAAATAACAACTAAAGTGTGGTGCTGTTAATGTTCGTGGCCCTCTTCTTGGTTAAAATGGAAAAGATGCAAATGGAAAGTGGTGCTAGTCAAATATTTCCGAAAACGAGAACTTATCTTTTAGGCGCACTCCTTTTTCTGTATGCTGTACCGTGCAACATTCGTTAATCGAGTCATGTTCTAAAAACAGCACAAAACCATTATCGGCTGCAGTGTTAAGAAACGTCTCTTTTTCATCTAATGTGAGTAATGGCCTAGTGTCATAGCCCATTACATAAGGTAAGGGAATATGCCCTACTGAGGGAAGTAAATCTGCCATAAATACGAGCGTTTTTCCTTTGTATTTAATGTGCGGAATCATCTGCGCATCTGTATGTCCATTAGCAAAAAAGACATCAATATCCTTAAAAGCATTATTCAAAAATTGATTAGAATCGTCTAGAAAATTTAGTTGCCCGCTTTCTTCAATAGGTATTATGTTCTCTTTTAGGAAAGATGCTCTTTCTCTACCGTTAGGTTCTGTTGCCCATTTCCAATGGCGCTGATTACTCCAGAACTTGGCATTTTTAAAAGCAGGTTCGTAACCTGTTCTGTTTTTGTTCCATTGAATTGATCCTCCACAATGGTCGAAATGAAGATGGGTTAGAAATACGTCAGTAATATCATCACGGGTAAATCCATGTTTCGCTAACGAGCCATCTAACGAGTCATTCCCAAACATGTAATAGTACCCAAAAAATTTGTCAGACTGTTTAGTTCCCATCCCTGTATCGATAAGCATGAGCCTATCTCCATCTTCAATTAGTAATGAGCGCATAGCCCAATCGCACATGTTATTATTGTCGGCAGGGTTAGTACGTTGCCAAATTGATTTTGGCACAACGCCAAACATAGCGCCACCATCTAACTTAAAGTTACCTGTGTTTATTGGATAGAGTTTCATTTGCAATAATCTTTAGTGACTTTAATAGCAGGTTGATAGTTTAAGTCAACAGCTTTTTTCCAATCGATACAAGCCAGGTCAGGTTGTTTGTTGTTATAGTATGCAACACCTCTGTTGTAAAGAACTTCAGAATAGTTAGGACTAATCGATAGAGCCCTTGAGTAGTTAACAATCGCAGAATCTAACTGATTTTGGTTATGGTAAACCTTTCCCAGCCCTTGCCATGCGATAGCATATTTAGGGTTAATATCAATTGCTTTTTTGTAATCCGCAATTGCTTTATCGTTTTGTTTTAAGTTGAGGTAAGAATTACCTCTATTATTATAAGCTGGTTCGTAATTTGGATCAATTTCAATAGATTTATTATAATCAGCAAGAGCTTCTTTCCCTTTTCCAATGTTTCCGAAGGAGCCACCTCTATTGAAATACGCTTTGGCATATTTTGGATCTAATTGAATTGCTTTGTCATAGTCGGCAATGCTTTGAGTCCAAAGGTTTTTCGCAGCTTCGGCATTCGTTTTGTTGGCGGAATTGCCAAAATCTTTTTTTACGTTTCCTCGCATCCAATATGCATGAGCAACCTCAGGGTATTCTTGAATTGTATTTGAATACAATTCCATGCTGTTTTTCCAAGTAGGTAGTTCGTCATAGGTTATTTTAGAAAAAGTGAATGCAGCAACCCCGAGGAGACCAGCCATTAACCATTTTCCTTTGTTATTTTCCCAACACCAAGCATAAAGTTGACCAATAATAAATACTAAACCTATGTATGGCACGTAACTATATCTTTCTGATGCAAATGCATGACCAACAGGAACTATTTGTAGAACGATACTTATAGAAAACAGAAAAAAAGCTAACCCAAAAATCAACTCTTTTCGAAATGATTTTGCCCGCCAAATGAGCAGGCCAATTGCAATAATTATAAATGGAGCAGAGTAGAACTCCCAAGGTAGGGCGACACTGTTGTCAGGATAATAGTGGATAGAGGCCATGCCTGTCGGTACGAATAATTTAATGATGTAGAACACGACTCCATAGCATACGATTGCGAATCGATCTACAAAAGAAAAATCAGGGACTATGTCCATGGCTGATCCGCCTTGTGTTTTTAATGCAACAACACCAAATGCCAATGAAAGCAAGAAAAATGGAGTTTTTTCAACAAGGTTTTTAATATCAATTTTTCGGTCTTTATAATAATCAATAGCTAACAACACCATCGGGAATGTTACCGCCATTGGCTTTGATAATATCGAAAGAAGATAAATTCCGAGTACAGCCCAATAGGTTTTAGATTTCCAAAACTCTACTTTGTTTTCTTCATGGTATAAGTAGTTGAGATAAACGATCAAAGCCCACAAAAAGAAGGCTGCGTACATAACATCTTTTCGTTCGGAAATCCATGCAACGGACTCAATGTGCATCGGATGAATCGCAAAAAAGAATGCACTTATTGTCGATACATCTATTCTGTTAACTAATTTTTTGATGAAGACATAAACCAGAAATGTACAGAGCAAATGGAATAGCAAGTTGGTCATATGGTATGGGTTCGACAAAAGCGTTTGTCCATCGGGACCAATAACTTGGTTTCCTGCTGCGTCTAATTCCCTCACGTTAAGTTGAAACATTGAAAACTCTACCATGTAGCTTAGCATCGATACGGGTTGGTAGTTCGATTTGTAGGGAGTGCTAAATAATTTGCTAATGTTTGCTCCAGATATTTTTTGAATGTCAGGATTGTTGATTACGTATCCATCATCATCCCAATTTGAAAGAAAGTCGAACGTTTGAACCTGTCGAAATATTCCGAAGGTGATAAGTAAAATAATTCCAATGATTATCCAATCGTTTTTGCCAAGTATTATCCCTCTATTGTCGACTAATTGCTTTGCCATTTCCAATCGCCAAAGTAACAAACTTCTGTTTATAATTCTCCTAGACTCCTTTTCTTTCTAATTGGTCATATATTTAGCTTAGCACAAATATTAATAAATAATGAGGGTTCATTTTATTGCTATCGGTGGAAGTGCAATGCACAATCTTGCAATTGCACTGCACAAAAAAGGAATTGAAGTAACTGGTTCTGATGATTATTTCTTTGAACCATCGAAAGGTAGATTGGCCAAATATGGATTATTGCCCAAACAAGAAGGTTGGTTTGATGAACGGATTACCAAAGACATAGATTCTATAATATTGGGAATGGCAGCTCAAATTGATAATCCTGAATTGGTAAAAGCAAAAGCGCTAGGGCTAAATATCTATTCTTATCCCGAGTATTTATATGAGCAATCTAAAGATAAGACACGCGTAGTAATTGGCGGAAGTCATGGAAAGACAAGTATTACAGCTATGATTTTGCATGTATTACAAAAAGTAAACATTGAATTCGATTATATGGTAGGTGCACAACTGGAAGGTTTTGAAACAATGGTCCAGATTACCAATGCTAACATAATGATATTGGAGGGTGATGAATATTTGTCGTCAGCATTAGATAGAAGACCAAAGTTTCATTTGTATCAGCCTAATATCGCATTGCTAAGTGGTATAGCTTGGGATCATATTAACGTATTTCCGACTTATGAAAACTATGTTGAGCAGTTTTCCATTTTTGTTGATATGATTTCTGATAGCATCGTTTATTGCGAATCAGATTCCGAGGTAAAAAGGGTAGTGGAGGCTTCTAATAATGACATCAAGAGATTACCATACTCAACACCAGAACACGTTATCGAAAACGGAGATACAGTGCTCGAAACAACGGAAGGGAGAGTCCCTCTAGCAGTTTTTGGTGACCACAACTTACAGAATTTAACAGGAGCAAGACTAATTTGTAATCAGTTAAACGTAGCTGATAAACAATTTTACGATGCTATTCAAGATTTTTCTGGAGCCTCTAAGCGTCTTGAGTTGGTAAAGAAAAACGATTCGACTGCTATTTACAAAGATTTTGCGCACTCTCCGTCTAAGTTAAAGGCAACAACAGAAGCAGTGAAGAAGCAATATACAGATAGGGAGCTAATTGCCTGTATGGAGTTGCACACATACAGTAGTCTCAATAAAAAATTCTTGGAGCAGTATAATGGTTCAATGAATTTGGCAGACAAAGCAATTGTATATTACAATCCAGAAATTGTAGAAAATAAACGTTTGGAAGAAATTAGCCCAGAAATGATAAAGCAAGAATTTGGAAGAGATGACTTGCTGGTTTTTACTGATTCTGATAAGATGGTGTCTTTGCTAAAAGACGAAACTTGGGTAAACAAGAATTTACTATTGATGAGTTCAGGAAACTTTCATGGTGTTGATTTTGCAGCGCTTGCAGGTGAGCTGATTAGGTGAAACCATAGAATTCATACAGGTAACGTTTGTAATTAATAATATAAGTGATTTATCTATTATTGATACATCATCTAAATACGAATTAACAAATTAACTTGTATTTTCATGAATCTTCGATAGTATTTCTGTAAGCTTATCTTGATCATGTTTTTTTATGCCTTT
>JABHTA010000017.1 GCA_018669945.1 Flavobacteriales bacterium | reverse complement strand
ATTAGACAAAAACGTCAATGACCAAGACATATTAGAAAAGGCAACTATCTCTGATGACATTTTTGCAGGAAAAGAAAAACGGTGCGTTAATCTAATTATCGATACAATTATGTACTACCTTATAGCTATATTAATTATGTTAATAATCAAAATTTTAGGCGAAGATATTAAAGAAAATTATTTCTATACTTACCTTATAATGTATGGGTCACATTTCACATATTATTCATTACTAGAACACTTTGCCGGAGGGAAAACTGTTGGTAAATTTATTACTAAAACTCGTGTTCTAACTGAAACCAGGGAATTACCCTCTTTACAGACGAGCATGCTTCGTTCTGTTTGCCGGTTTATACCCTTTGAAGCGTTCTCTAACTTGGGAAAGCCCCCAAGAGGATGGCATGACTCATTTTCAAAAACATATGTAATCAACGACTAAATGAGTATCTGGTTTCAAGAATATACACTGAAAGACTTTGAACAGTTCAACACGCAGAATATCCATCATTCTTTAGGAATAGAATTTACCAAAATAGGCCCCGAATCATTAAGTGCCTCCATGCCCGTTGATGAGCGCACCATTCAACCTGCTGGAATACTTCATGGAGGAGCCTCTGTTGTTTTGGCCGAATCTTTGGGCAGTGTCGGGTCTAATTTAATTGTCGACCCTTCGCGGTTTTACTGCGTTGGACAATCGATTAACGCGAATCACATTCGCCCAACACAATCAGGAAAAGTTACGGGAACTTCTATACCAATACACCTTGGAAAAACAAGCCACATTTGGTCGATAGAAATTAAAAACGACAAAGGGAAATTAGTCTGTGTTTGTAGACTGACAATGGCGATTATCAAGAAATAAATCCTTACCTCGTTAAAGCAACGGAATCTTTAAGCAACGTTTTTAAACTAATAACCAGCCCCAAACTATCAGCAAATACCGCATCAACTTACCTAAAAACATTAGCGCTAGTACAAGCGCAACTTTTGCTCTAAAAACCCCAAGAGCAATAGCAATTACGTCCCCTATAAAAGGCAGCCAACAGAAGAAAGCGGTAAGGCTTCCATATTTGTCTATCCATGATTTAAACCGAAAGACTTTCTCTTTAGGCACTCTAAGTTTACTTTCAATCCATCTCCATTTTCCGAGATAGCCAAGATAGAACGAGCTCATCCCCCCAATAGTGTTGCCAACTGTTGCCACAGCTAAGACACCAAATCCGTCAAAGCCTGCTGCGAGCATTCCAGCTAATACTATTTCAGAACTAAACGGAACAATAGTCGCTGCTAAAAAAGTGGCTATAAACAATCCGAAATATCCTAGTTCAACATAGTCCATAATGGAATTGCAAGTTTACAGGTTAAAGTTCAAAAGAGATTACAACTCCAGAATTATTTCAGTATCAGCTGTACATCTCCCTTTTTCTCTTTTTACTTTCAACGCCCCTACCTTATCAACAAAAAATAACACTTATCAACAAAGCGGTTTCTAAGGTAAAACGAGCCTTTAATATCGTTAAAATTGCATGTTATAGACAATTGAAAACCAATAGAGTGATTAAAATTAAAAACGCATTAGTTTCTGTATTTTACAAGGATAACCTTGAATCGATAATTCAAAAATTGAACGAACTCGGGGTAACAATATACTCTACCGGAGGTACTCAAAAATTTATTGAAGCCCAAGGTGTAGCGGTTACACCTGTTGAAGAACTTACTTCTTACCCTTCTATTTTAGGTGGAAGAGTAAAAACGTTACATCCAAAAATATTTGGTGGAATATTGGGCCGAAGAGAATTAGATAGCGACCAAGCACAATTGGCAGAATATGAAATTCCCGAATTGGATTTAGTGATTGTAGACCTCTACCCTTTCGAAGAAACAGTTTCATATGGCGCTAGTGAGCAAGATGTTATTGAAAAAATCGATATAGGTGGCATCTCCTTGATTCGTGCCGCTGCAAAAAACTTTAAAGATGTAACTATCGTTTCATCAAAAAATCAGTACGGTGATCTATTAGAAATTTTGACCGAAAAAGAAGGGTTCACAACTATTGGTGAGCGCAAGCAATTTGCAAAAGAAGCATTCAACATTTCATCGCATTACGACAGTGCTATTTTTAATTATTTCTGTGATGGAGACTCCCATGCTTTTAAGGCTAGTATTCAGAATTCTCAAGTCTTGAGATACGGAGAAAACCCACATCAAAAAGGTGTTTTCTATGGTAATCTCAATGAAATGTTCGACAAGCTTCACGGTAAAGAGTTATCTTACAACAATCTTTTAGATATTGACGCTGCGGTTAATTTGATAGATGAATTTAATACCGATAAACCAACATTCGCTGTTCTAAAACATAACAATGCTTGTGGCCTTGCAACTCGCGACACATTGGTGGATGCATGGAAAGATGCGTTAGCTGGTGACCCAACTTCTGCTTTTGGGGGAATTTTAATAACCAATAAAACAATAGACAAAGCAACCGCTGAAGAAGTAAACAAGTTATTCTGCGAAGTTGTCATTTCAACTGGCTATGATACAGATGCAGAAGATATTCTAAAGTCCAAAAAGAACCGAGTGCTTCTAAAAAGGAAAGAAGCCTCGCTTCCAGCTAAGCAATTCAGAACTATTTTGAATGGTGTGTTAGAGCAAGACAAAGACTTAAAAGTTGAAACCTCAGCTGATTTGACAACCGTAACCATTAAAGAACCAAGTGAAAGCGAAATTGCAGATATGCTCTTCGCTAATAAACTAGTAAAGCACACTAAATCTAACACTATTGTTTTTGCAAGAAACAACCAGTTATTATCAAGTGGAACTGGACAAACATCGCGAGTTGACGCACTAAATCAAGCCATTGAAAAAGCCAATAAATTTGGATTCGACCTAAAAGGTGCCTCAATGGCTTCTGATGCGTTTTTCCCTTTTCCAGATTGTGTAGAAATAGCCGACAAAGTTGGAATAACTGCGGTTATTCAACCAGGTGGATCAATTAAAGATCAGCAGTCTATTGACTACTGCAACAACAACAATTTGGCTATGGTTCTTACGGGAACTCGACATTTTAAACATTAATAAACTATGGGATTATTCGATTTTTTCACACAAGAAATTGCCATCGATTTAGGAACGGCAAACACGTTAATCATACATAACGACAAGGTGGTTGTTGACGAGCCATCGATTGTTGCTGTAGATAGAGCTTCAGGAAAAGTAATTGCAGTTGGTCGAAGAGCGCAGCAAATGCATGGTAAAACCCACGAAGACATCAAGACCATTAGGCCACTAAAAGATGGAGTAATTGCCGATTT
>JABHTA010000018.1 GCA_018669945.1 Flavobacteriales bacterium | reverse complement strand
GTAGTAGACCCAGATGTTGACCGTCTTGCAATGGTTTCTGAAGATGGATCCATGTTTGGAGAAGAATATACTTTGGTGGCTTGTGCAGATCATGTGTTAAAGCATACGCCAGGCAATACAGTATCGAATATGTCTTCGACTAGGGCGCTGCGAGACGTTACTGAAAAAGCTAATCAAACATATACGGCATCAGCGGTTGGGGAAGTTAATGTCGTAGATGTCATGAAGCATACTGATGCAGTTATAGGTGGAGAAGGCAATGGAGGAGTGATTTATCCAGCATCCCATTATGGGAGGGATGCGTTAGTAGGTATTGGCTTATTTTTAACTCACTTGGCTAAGTCTAATATGACATGTTCAGAGCTTAAATCTAGTTATCCTAATTATATTATTTCAAAAAATAAGATAGAACTTACCCCAGATATTGATGTTGATGCTATTCTTGCATCGATTAAAGATAAATATAAAGATAAGCCAGTAAGTATAGTTGACGGAGTTAAGATTGAATTTGATAAAGAATGGGTGCATCTTCGCAAGTCGAATACAGAACCTATTATAAGAATATATTCTGAGAGTGAGTCTGAAAATAAAGCCAACGACTTGGCAAAAATGATTATTGATGATATTAAAGCAGTAACGGCATGACAAAACAAGTTTATTTAGATAATGCGGCAACCACTCCAATGGCACCTGAAGTTGTGGAAGCTATGCTGCCGGTGTTAAGAAACCAATTTGGAAATCCATCTTCTACGCACAGTTTTGGAAGGAAAACTAGAGCTTTAATTGAAGTGTCAAGAAGAAATATAGCTAGGATGTTGAATACAGCCCCGGGAGAAATATTTTTCACTTCAGGAGGAACAGAAGCGGACAATATGGCGATAAAAGGAGCGATAGAATCTATTGGAATTAAGCACGCAATCACATCTACTATTGAGCATCATGCTGTCGGTCATACTCTTGAAAACTATGAGAAGGATAATAAAATTAAGTTATCCCATGTTAAATTGAAGCCAAATGGGCATGTTGATTTACAAGATTTAGAACGCTTACTTCAAGAAAATGAAAGGAGTTTTGTCTCTTTAATGCATGCTAACAATGAGATAGGTAATTTGCTTAAATTAAAAGAGGTTGGGGAGTTATGCGAAAAGTATGATGCAGTATTTCATTCTGACACCGTTCAAACAATGGGACATTACCCGATGGATTTAGAAGAGCTAAAAGTACACTTCATCACAGCTGCGGCACATAAGTTTCATGGGCCAAAAGGAGTCGGATTTCTATACATAGATAGTAAATTAAAAATAGACCCTCTTATATATGGTGGCTCACAGGAGCGTAATATGCGCGGTGGAACCGAAAATGTTTATGGCATTGTCGGTATTTCGAAAGCTTTGGAAATGGCACTTACTGATACAGATGAGCATCAGGAACACGTCCAAGGATTAAAAACATATATGATTGAACAGTTGCGCGCCAATGTTCAGGACGTATCTTTTCATGGTGATTATGAAGGGCAGTCGTTATACACGGTGTTAAATGTGTGTTTTCCAGAGTCTGATAAATCTGAGATGCTATTGTTTAATCTTGATATAGCTGGTGTTGGATGTTCTGGAGGTAGTGCTTGCACTTCAGGATCTAATAAAGGGTCGCATGTTTTAAATGGTATAGGTGCTGATGTATTGCGACCAGCAGTTCGATTTTCGTTTAGCCGATACACAACAAAAGATGAAATTGATTATGCATTAGACCAGGTGTATAAATTATTTCCTGTTCACGCTTAATGCGTATCACCTTTCTTGGAACCGGAACATCGCAAGGCGTGCCAATTATTGCATGTGATTGTGAGGTATGCAGATCTAAGGACGAAAAAGATAAGCGACTCCGTTCTTCAATTATGCTTGAAGATGGTGATGATACTTTTGTTATTGATACAGGACCAGATTTTAGGCAACAAATGTTGCGAGAAAATGTTAAAAACCTTACAGCAATTATATATACGCACGAGCATAAAGATCATTTAGGGGGTATGGACGATGTTAGAGCATTTAATTTTATATTGAAGAAAGACATTAATTTATATGCTACTCAACAAGTTCAAGAGGCTATAAAGAATGATTTTCATTATGCTTTCGCTGATTATAAATATCCAGGTGTGCCGTTGGTTAATCTAGTTACAATCGACTCCAAACCGTTTGTGATAAATAGCACTAAGTTTATACCGATAGAAGTAGTGCATCACAAACTTCCTGTGCTAGGTTTTAGAATTAAAGATTTCGCTTACATTACTGATGCAAACTACATTAGCGAAAAAGAAAAGCAAAAGTTAAAAGGAGTGAAGACACTTGTACTAAATGCTCTTAGAAGAAAAGAGCATATTTCTCATTTCACTCTTGAAGAAGCAATTGATTTAATGAATGAAATAAATCCGGAAAAAGGTTATCTTACTCACATTAGCCATCAACTTGGTACACATGCAGATGTTTCAAAAGAGCTGCCTAGTTTTGTTGAATTAGGGTATGATGGGTTAAGGATTGAAGCTTAATTCAATTCTTTTAATAACCTATCTCTAAGCCTATCTGAGGATATTTTTCTCTCTAACTTTCCTTCTTTAGCAAAAGAAATATCGCCAGTTTGTTCAGAAACCGATATGGTAATAGCATCAGTACTCTCTGTAATACCCACAGCAGCCCTGTGTCGCAGCCCTAATGTCGCAGGAAATTGTTTATTTTCTGTAGAGGGTAATACGCAGCGAGCGGCTTTAATTACGTTCTTCTCAATAATCATGGCACCATCATGCAATGGGCTGTTTTTAAAGAAGATATTTTCAATTAGTCTATTAGATATCTTGGCATTAATTTCATCCCCTGTGGAGGTAATCATGCCTAGATCAGTGGATTTTGCAATGACTATTAATGCCCCAGTCTTTGTTTTTGACATATGGGTGCACGCCAAGACAATTGCAGGGATGTCCAGTAAACTTTCTTTTTCGTTCCCTTTAGTCCAACTAAATAATCGTTTCGCAGCTTTTTTATCGTTAAAAAAGCTGCTGGTCCCAATAAGTAGTAAAAACCGCCTAAGTTCTTGTTGAAAAACGATAATTAAAGCAATAACTCCAACACCAATAAATTGACCTAATATTTCCGAGAGTAACTTCATTTTTAATACCTCGGTTACTTTCCAGAAAAGGTAGATAAAGAATATTCCTACAAAAATGCGAATAGCAACAGTTCCTTTTATGATTTTGTACAACTGATAAATAAGGAATGCAACTAGGATTACATCAATAAAATCTATCCAACTTATTTGATTTAGAAGCATGGTACAAAGCTAATCATCTTTATATAATTCAGTTATTTCAACTGCTTCTTTTACATCATGAACTCTTAGAATGTTGGCACCTCTTTGTAAAGCAATTTTGTTTAGCCTAATTGTTTCAGGTAGAGATTCTTCTGAATTTATACCAAGTTTTTTGTAAATCATTGATTTACGTGAAAGCCCTGCAAGAGTGGGAAGGTTAAGAAAGTTAAATTCATTAAAACGGTCAAGAATTTCGTAGTTGTGTTCTATGGTCTTCCCAAACCCAAACCCTGGGTCGATGATAATGTCATTTACCCCGAGTTCTCCTAACTCATTTATTTTTTTAGAAAAATACTTTAGAATATCCAAAACAACATCATTGTATTTGGGATTCGTTTGCATGCTTTGCGGAACACCCTGCATGTGCATCATTATAAACGGAACTTGCATTGATGATATGGTATCAAACATTTTTTTATCACCATCGCCACCAGAAATGTCGTTTACTATTGATGCTCCGACCTCGATAGCCTTGGTCGCAACATTTGATCGAAAAGTATCTACTGAAATTATGGCTTGTGGAAATAACTTTGTAATTTCTTTAATAACTGGAATGATCCTTTTTATTTCGTCTTGTTCGCTAATAATATCTGCTCCAGGGCGCGAGGAGTATCCACCAACATCAAGTATCCTCCCCCCTTCGTTTAGAATTTTTTCCGCTCTCTGCAACGCCTTTGCAGTTGAGTTATATTTTCCCCCATCAAAAAAAGAGTCTGGAGTAACGTTTAATATCCCCATAACAATAGGTTCGTCTAAAAATAATAGATTTCCTCTACAATTTATCGACCTCCTTTTTTCAAAAAATGTATCTTGTGCCACTTAATTTTCAGATGATTGCCGAATGATTAATACGTCCGATCAATACGATTCAATATTAGAAAAATGCCGTGACATTTTTGTGAAAAAGATGAAAGATTATGGTACTTCTTGGCGTATTCTTAGATTGGGATCAATTACAGATCAAGTATTTATAAAAGGTAATAGAGTTAGAACACTTCAAGAAAAGGGTATTAGCAAAGTTGGCGAAGGTATTAGACCTGAGTTTATGGCAATTGTTAATTATTCTATTATGGCACAAATTCAAATGGAAATTGGTACCGTTAGTGTCGAAAATGCCGAAATGGAAACTGATAAGGTTGAAATATTGTTTGATAAATATGCAAATAAAGCCAAGGATTTAATGGAAGCTAAAAATCATGATTATGGTGAAGCATGGCGCGATATGAGGATAAGTTCTTTAACAGATTTGATATTGGTAAAGCTGTTAAGGATAAAACAAATTGAAGACAATGATGGACAAACACTAATTTCAGAAGGTATTAGCTCCAATTATTATGATATTCTAAATTATTCTGTATTTGCATTGATAAAGTTAGAAGAAGGAGAAAGTTAAAGTATTGTTAAAGAAAAAAATCGAGGGTTAGTTTCAGTTAGGTTTGAATACTCAAAATCTGTAAAGATGGAAACAACAAATAAATACAAGCTACTAAGCTATTTTTATATTTCAATATCGTTAGTTTTAGTTGGGATTGGTTTTACATATGATGCCTTCGATTTTTTGTACACTTTTATTACAGTTAGTGTTATTGTCATAGGTGTCCTTCCGTTGGTTCATGAAAAGGGGATAGAATGGTCAACTTATATCTCTAGAATATTGGTAGGTTCTTTATTTGTCGTTTCAGGTTTAATCAAAGCGAACGATCCATTAGGTTTTAGCTATAAATTAGAAGAGTATTTCGCTGAAAGCGCACTTAACTGGCCATTTTTTGAACCTTATAGTTTAGCTATTTCGATTTTAGTTGCATCATCTGAAATTATTTTGGGCTTTGCTGTGTTGTTCGGCGGCAAATCGAAACTAACTAATTGGTCTTTGCTCGTCATGATTTTGTTCTTTAGCTGGCTTACTTTTTATACAGCGCAATGCGATCCAAATGGTGTTTATACAGTTGTCGAAAACGGAGTAGAAGTTGAGCGTGGCGTAACGTGTGTAACAGATTGCGGATGCTTTGGCGATGCACTTAAAGGTTCTATAGGACGTTCGTTAACACCATGGGAATCGTTTAAAAAAGACATCTTATTATTGGTATTTGTTATTATTCTAATTATTAGAAGTAGCTTTATTAATATAAACACCAAAATGGATGATTTAATAATTCTGCCATTCTCAATTTTTTTTGTTATTGTTTTAGGTGGGTTGCTTTTCGGATGGTGGTTTCCTCTTGTATTTACCTTAGCGACATTTGGAATTTATGCCTTGCTTAAACAATTGGATATGGGGCTAATTGAAATGGATTGGCAAGTGGCAGCAATGGTTACAGTAGTTTCATTTGGTTTTGCATGGTATTGCTTAACTAATCTGCCTCAAATGGATTTTAGACCTTATGGAATTAATAAAAGTATTACTGAACAAATGAAATCGGCCGAAGAGCTAGGTGTTCCTGCTCCAATTTTCGTCTACGATTATGTTCTAGAAAACAAGGTAACAAAAGAATTAAAAGAGGTTAGGAGTGATTTTTATATGAACCAAAAAATATATGAGGATACCTTATGGGCTTTTAAAGAAACAAAAGGTGAATCTTATATGATTAAGGACGGATACATGCCTCCAATCATGTCATTTAACATAGGTGATGCAGAACAAACACATGAAATATTGGAAAGTAAAGAACCAATTTTTGTATTGGTTTCTTATGATATTTCTCATGCGAATAAAGGGGTTCAAAATGATGTGAATGAATTTGTGAAACTATCTGAATCAAAAGGTATTCGATTTATAGGTGTTTCTGCTTCACTTAATAAAGACGTGCAAGAGTTTAAGGCTGAAAGTGGTAATACGTTTGAATATTTAGAAGGCGATGAGAAAATACTGAAAACAGTGATTCGGTCCAACCCGGGATTAGTATTGCTGAAAGATGGTACTGTGCTTGGGAAATGGCACTATAATAATTTCCCTACATTTGAGCACGTTCAGAAAGAATTCATAAAGTAATATGTTAGGTTTTATCAGCAAAAGATTGATTTATGGTTTCCTTGTATTAGTGGGGGTTGTAACTGTAGTTTTCTTTTTGTTTAATGTTCTTCCTGGTGATCCAGCTCGTTTAATGGTGGGGCAAAGAGCCGATGAGGAGTCGTTAAAAGCGATTAATCGTGATTTGGGTCTTGACAAGCCTCTTACTACTCAATTTGTAATGTACATCAATGATTTGTCTCCGCTCTCGTCTCACGAAAAGTTTGATAGTGAGCATCATTTATTTTTAGACGATGATAAATATGCTCCATATACCGAAATTTGTGGCTTAGGTGGAGAAAGGGTGCTGGTGCTTAAATACCCTTATCTAAGGAGGTCCTATCAAACAAAAAGAAAGGTTTCTGAACTTTTAATAGATAGACTTCCTGCAACTGCAGTCTTAGCTTTTACTTCAATATTTATTGCCTGCTTACTCGGTATATTTCTTGGAATTGTTGCCGCAGTTAACAAGGGAAGTAGATTTGATAATTTTGTATTAGTTATCTCAGTTTTTGGAATATCAGTGCCCTCCTTTTTTGCTGCTATTATTATTGCTTGGGTTTTCGGCTTTTTGTTATCAGATATAACTGGTCTCGATATGTGGGGAAGTCTTTATACGTTAGATGATTATGGTAATGGAGAGTATCTTGATTTGAAGAATCTAATTCTTCCCGCAGCAACTTTGGGGATACGACCATTGGCTATTGTAGTTCAACTAACAAGAAGCTCACTGCTCGATGTGTTTGGTCAAGACTATATTAGAACAGCAAAAGCGAAAGGACTTAGTTTCTATAAAATTGTTATAAAACACGCACTCAAAAACGCATTAAATCCTGTTATTACGGCCATGTCTGGTTGGTTTGCGGCTTTAATGGCGGGTTCTGTTTACATCGAAAGAGTATTTGACTGGAAAGGTCTTGGAAATGAACTATATGTTGCTACAATCAAGTATGATTTTCCAATAATGATGGGCATTGTTTTAATGATGGCATCTCTGTTTGTAATCATTAATATTTTAGTTGATATTGCATACGGATTTCTTGATCCACGAGTTAGGGTACAATAACTTTTTATATCTCTTTTCCTTTGTTAGTTTTGCACACCTACGAACCCTATAATTTGTGGTATGAGAAAGAAAATAGTTGCAGGAAACTGGAAGATGAACAAGCTGCAAAATGAAGCGAAAACATTGGTTAACCAAGTCGTTGATTTGCTTCAGAATTCTAATTTGTCCGATGATAAAAGAGTAATTTTTTCTCCTCCAAGTTTATATTTAGAAAGCGTTTCTCTTATTACGAATAAAGAGGCTTTTATATCCTCCTGTTCGCAAAATATTTATTTTGAAAACTCAGGGGCTTACACTGGGGAACTATCAGCGGCAATGGTTAAATCTGTAGGTTGTGAATATACGTTGGTCGGTCACTCAGAAAGAAGAGCATTATTTCATGAAACTGATATTATTTTAGCGAAGAAGGTTTCCTGTGCGATTGTACAAGGCGTTGCTCCGATATACTGCTGTGGAGAGCTATTGGCAGAAAGGAAATCAAAAAAACATTACGATATAATTCAAGCGCAAATTGAAGGCGGGTTGTTTCATCTTTCAGAAGATGAATTCAGTAATATTATTATAGCATACGAACCTGTTTGGGCTATTGGAACAGGAGAGACAGCCTCGTCTGATCAAGCCCAAGAAATGCATGCCTTTATTAGAGGATTAGTAGCTGCTAAATATGGTAATACCGCTTCAGATAACCTTACCATATTGTACGGGGGAAGTTGCAAGCCAGCTAATGCTGCAGAACTTTTTGCTTGTCCTGATGTGGATGGAGGCTTAATAGGAGGGGCATCACTCGTGGCAGAAGATTTTGTTAAAATAATTGATGCTCTATAGTGAACTACATTGAGGTAAATATTATCATGAACCCAGTAGATCCCTGGAACGATTTAATTAGCTCAGATTTAGGTAGGTTTAACTACGAGTCATTTATTCAAACCGAAAATGGTATTCAAGCCTTTATTAAGGTAGAAGAATATTCTGAAAATGATTTATCTTTTTTATTAAACGAGTATTCTGAAAGTTGCGAAACTAGTTATCAAATTAAAGAAATTGAGTCTATTAACTGGAACCAAGAGTGGGAAAAAAACTTTAGTCCAATTGTTGTTGCGGATAAATGCATTGTGAGAGCCACATTTCATAATTTGGATAGAAAATACGATTATGATATTGTAATTAATCCTAAGATGTCATTTGGAACAGGGCACCACGCCACAACCCATTTGATGATTGAACAGATGTTGAAACTTGACATACAAAATCAGAGTATTCTAGATATGGGGTGTGGAACATCCGTTTTAGCAATTTTGGCATCGAAAAAAGCGGCGAAATTTGTGTTTGCGGTTGATTACGATAAATGGTCTGTGAATAATAGCATCGAAAATATAAAGCTAAACAATGTCGATAATGTTGAAGTGAAGCAGGGCTCCGAAGAACAAATAAAAGGAGGGCATTTTAATCTTATATTAGCTAACATAAATTTAAATGTTTTATTAGCTCAAATTGAAACATATTATCAGGTGCTGGAACCTAAAGGGAGTATTTTATTTAGCGGGTTGCTAGAAATGGATTTGAATAAACTTTTGGCAAAAATAAAACAGCTTGGTTTGGTGGTAAAAGAAACGAAACAAAAAGATAAATGGATTATGGTTCATTGTGAGAAATAGTGGCTAAGTCGTTTAAATATCTAATTCTGATAATTGCTCTCAGTTTTTCGTTTCAAGTCGAGGCACAAAATAGTATTACCAAGTTTTCGAATGATTCTGTTCAGTTTCTGGAAGAGATGAGAGCCTTTATGGAGCTTTCACGAAAGAAAGAAACCAAGGAATTTATGAAAGAATTTGAACCGGTGTGGTATGGCGGAAAATTCTCTGAAGAAGAGCGAAACGCTTTGTACAATACATCAAATTTTATGTTGCAAAAGAAAATGTTACCCTTCCCAGATTTTAGGGATTATTTGTTTTCCATGATGAGCTTCATTAAATCTGATCAGTCAATTGAGAGCTTAAGAGCCTGGCAGAAAACTCTTCAAACACTTATTGAAAGTAAGAAATCTAAAAGAAAGTTCCCAGAGTATCTGAAATTTAGCAGTGCTTTGTTTGAAAATAATTCAATATATCAAGCCGGTTCGGTTGTATGGAAATCGAGTAGTGAAAACTATAGTTTTTCATTTGATGAAGACAAGCCGATATTGGTATTTACCTCACTAAATTTAATTTGCCTGTCAAAAAAGGATAGCTCTATTATTTATAACACAAAGGGAACTTATTATCCGTTAGAGAAAAAGTGGATAGGTACAGGCGGATTAGTTAATTGGGTAAGGGCAGGGTTTTCAAGTGCTGACGTTTATGCAGAATTAATAGATTATACAATCAATGTTAAATCATCAACATATGTGGCTGATTCCGTTACGTTTCATAATATAGAATATTTCAAAGAGCCACTGTTAGGTAAGCTCCAAGATAAGGTTTTAGCGAATGTAACGCCTGAGAAAGCTTCGTATCCTAGGTTTGATTCATACAATAAGAGATTGAAGATTTATGAGATTGCAGAAGGAATTGATTTTGATGGAGGATTCTCACAACAAGGAAGTAAATTTGTTGCAAAAGGTGATGAAGAGGAAGACACTTACTTAGTTTTTAAGAGAGATAATCAACCTTTTATGATCGCATCATCAAAGAGTTTCGTAATTCGACCAGATAGATTCACATCAAAGCAATGTGCGATTAGTTTTATACTTGACGAAGACTCCATTGTTCATCCGAGCGTAAAGTTGAACTTTAATGTTGCGGAGCGTAAACTAACCTTAATACGGCCAGATGAGGGGATTGGCCAGTCGCCATATTTTAATTCATTTCATAAATTAGATATGTATTTTGAAGCTCTATATTGGGATATAGATGGCCCATTAATCGAACTCAGGCACTTAGAAGGAAGCTCTGATAAGTCGGCAAATTTTGAATCTGAGCAGTACTTTAAGGAATATATTTTTGATCGATTACAAGGTATCGATAGAATTCACCCCCTTGTGGGAATTAGAGGTTGCGCCAGAAAGTTGGAGCAAGATGAACTTTATGCTACAGAGATTGCAAAGTATATGAAGTTACCCATAACCCAAATACGACCTATGCTAATGAAGTTGGCAACTTTAGGATATGTTTATTATGATTTTGATGATGATAGAATATTAATAAAAGAAAAGCTGCATCATTATGTTAGGGCAAAGTCTCAACAAGAAGATTATGATGTAATAAAATTCAGCTCAAACGTGAATGATGAAAGCAACGCCACAATTAATCTATTAAATTATGACCTAACAATACGGGGTGTGAAAAATGTACTCTTAAGTGATACGCAAAAAGTATATATTTACCCTAAAGATCAAGTTGTAGTTGTCAAGAAAAATAGAGATTTTGCTTTTACTGGAGTTGTAAATGCTGGCAAATTTGAATATTTTGCTAAAGACTGCTACTTTAATTATGATGAATTTTTAATTGATTTTTCCAATATTGATTCACTTCGTATTTGGGCTAACACAGCAAAGAAAGGTGAACATGGTAATAATCAAGAGCGAAGAGTGGTTTCCGTATTGGAGCACCTTAAGGGAGTTCTTTACATTGATTTACCTCAGAATAAATCTCACATCGAAGATTTGCCAACTTACCCAATATTTGACAGTCAAAAAGATTCTTATGTCTTTTACGATAAGCAGAGCAACCAAAACGGGGTTTATAATAAAAATGAGTTTTATTTTCATATAGAACCCTTTAATTTTGATAGTCTTAAAACATTTGAAAATAAATCTGTACAGCTAGACGGAACAATGCATTCAGCAGGCATTTTTCCTGATTTTGAGGAAAAACTTAGGATTATGCCAGATTATTCTTTGGGGTTTGAAAGGAGTACTCCACCAGAAGGTTATCCTATGTATGGCGGTAAGGCAAGGTTTTACAATAAAATTAGGGTTAGTGATAAAGGAATGAGAGGCAATGGGAAGTTAAATTATGTTACTTCGACAACTATGTCAGATGATTACACTTTTTTCCCTGACTCTATGAATGGGCGAGCTCAAAGTCAAGTTATTGAAGAAAACCCCGTTGCTGTTGAGTTCCCGCCAGTATCAGCACATGATGTTGACGTTCATTGGGAGCCATATAAAGATTTTATGAGAACAACAGTGGTTAATGAATCGATAGCTATGTATGATGGCTCAAAGTTCGATGGCCACCTAGTTATTAGTCCCGAAGGCTTGACAGGAGGGGGCCTGTATATGTTCGCTCAAGCAGAATTGGAGGCGGATCTTTATTCATTTAAATTTTCTGACTTTAAATCAGATACTGCCGATTTTAGATTAAAAACGTTAGAAGAATCAGCTTTAGCTTTTTCAACAAATAATGTTAACGCTAATGTTGATTTTAAAGAACGAAAAGGAACATTTTTAGCAAATGGTGGCGGATCATTTATTGAGTTCCCTATTAATCAGTATATCTGCTTCATGGATAAAATCACATGGTTTATGGATGACGAGTTTATTGAGTTAGGGGCAGATGCGGTAGCTGAAACAGATCAAACAACATCAGATGTAAAGTTAGAAGGGTCAAAGTTTATCTCCGTCCATCCAGATCAAGATTCTTTGAGTTTTTACGCTCCGAAAGCTAAATACGATCTTAGAAAGAACATTATAGATGCTCGCCAAATTCAATATATTCCTGTTGCAGACGCACTTATATATCCTGATAGTGGAAGGGCTTTGATAAGAAAACGGGCAAAAATGGATCCGTTGGCAAATGCTAAAATTGTTGCTAATAGCGTAACAAGATACCACACACTTTATGATGCAAATGTTAACATTAAGGCTAGAAAAAACTACACGGCTAACGGTAAATACGATTACAAAGATGAAAATAAACAGATTTACACCTTCAGTTTCGAAGAGATAAAGGTCGACACTACTTTTCAAACTGTTGCTGATGGTAAAATTGAAAAGGAAGAAGAGTTTAGCTTAAGTCCAGCCTTTACTTTTAATGGGGAGGTTTTTTTACGTGGTAATTCAAGTTTCTTAATTTTTGATGGCGTTACAAGCATAAAACAGCCATGCGAGCAAATGGTTAGCAATAGCTTTAAATTCAAAGAAGAAATAAATCCGCTGGATATCTATATTCCAGTTGATACGGCATTAGCAGATGAAAATGGTAATAAGCTGTCCATTGGTTTAATGATGAGTAAGGATTCGGCGCATGTTTATTCAACATTTTTATCCCCACAAAAAAACAAGATGGATTTACCGTTGGCGTCTTCTTTAGGGTATATTTATTTTGACAAAAGGACACAGGAATACAAAGTTTCAAGTAAAGAAAAAATTGGGGAGATTGCTTTGCCAGGAGATTATGTAAGTCTTTCAAATAATAATTGCAATGTATACGGAGAAGGAAGACTTGATTTTGGGGCTAATCTAGGAAGAGTAGAAACGGTGGTAGTTGGTAATGTCAATCATAATCTAATTTCCGATAGTTTGAGTATGGATATTATGATATTACTCGATTTTTTCTTTATCGAGAAGAATTTAGAAGAAATGGCAAAGAATATCTTGGAATTTGAAGGGTTAGAATCAGTAAATTTTGATAGAGACGTTTATGAAAGAGGCCTCCAAGAGATTATGGGAAAAGAAGCCGGGGATAAATTAATTTCTCAAGTAAATCTTTATGGAAATTTTAAAAAATTTCCATCTGAACTTATTAAGTCGCTTTTTATTAATGAAGTACATATGTATTGGAATTCGGAAACTCAGTCTTACATGAGTAGTGGTAAAATTGGTATCGGTAATAGCTACAAAAAACAAGTGAATAAATATGTGGAAGGATATGTTGAGGTTGTTAGAAAGAGAAGTGGAGACGAGATTAGCGTCTATATTGAACTAGACAGAGATAATTGGTACTTTTTTACATACAAAAGAAACGTATTACAAGCAGTTTCTTCAATAGAGAAGTTTAATACTGCGATTAAGGAAATTAAAGCGGATAAAAGAAAAATGGATAAAGAAAAAGGCAAAGACCCATATTCTTATATGTTATCAACAACCAGAAAGAGAAATGATTTCATAAAAAGGTTTGAGGATGAAGATTGAAATGTTTATCTTGCTAAATGTATATTTTTTAAGGAATTTGCGTAGAAAGTTATTGTGAAGTGGAAATTGTACATATCATGTGTATTTGCTTGTATAGTACTCAGCGTTTCCGTCATAGCCCAAACTGGCTATGAATCTGAAACTGATTTGAAAAAACAAGCTGAACAGTTTTGGGAAGAAAAAGATTTTCAGGGAGCATTGCCGCTATATTCTCAATTACTTAGTTTGTATCCAAAAGACCCTGATTACAACTACAAATTTGGATCATGTATGTTGCACGTAGAAGAAGATAAGAGTGCTTCTTTAAAATATTTAGAATTTGCAGCATCACGACCTAATGTCAATCCAGAAGCGTTGTTTTATTTAGGCAAAGGGTATCATTTGAATTATAGATTTATAGAAGCGCAGGAAAAATACATAGATTTTAAAGAAATAGGTGCTGCAAAAGAGGTTGAAAAACTAAAAGTAGATCAACATATCCAGATGTGCAAGAGTGGGCTTAATTTACTAAGTAATATAACAGATCTGGAAGTTCTTGACAAGAGAACACTTAATCAATCTGATTTTTTCAGAACCTATGATGTGAGCTCTTTTGGAGGTAAAATCATCACTAAACCAGAAGATTTTGAGTTAGCAGCAGATAAAAAAGTAGAAGAGCCTTTTATTATGTATCTAGATAGAGATGCTGATAGAATTTACTATTCTAGCTATGGAGATAAGGGAAAAACAGGTAAGGATATTTATTACTCAAAGAAACTGCCAGATGGAACTTGGGCTGAACCGCAAAGTATCGGATCAACTATAAATACACAATATGATGAAGACTATACGTTTTTCAATAGCAAAACAAATACGCTTTATTTCTCATCCACAGGGCATAATAGCATGGGTGGATATGACGTATTTAAGTCAATGTATAGCCCTTCTACTGACACTTGGTCTAAACCAGTAAATTTGGATTATGCTGTCAATACTCCAGACAACGACTTTTTATACATAACTAATGCTTCCGAAAAAACGGCCTATTTTGCGACAACACGATCTAGCATAAGCGGAGAAGTAACTGTATATAAGGTCAATGTAGAGCGAATTCCAGTTGACTTTACGATTATAAAAGGCGAGTTTTTATCCGATGCAACAAAAGCAGCAAAGATTACGGTTGAGGATTCTAACTCAGGTGAAATAGTTGGAATATGGAATAGTAATAGTAAAGATGGAGGTTATTTAATGACCTTACCTAATGGAGGAAGTTTTAAGTTTACAATAGAAACTGAAGAAAGTCCTATGGCTTATTTTGGGATTGTTGAATTACCAAAACAAAATGTTCCCAAACCTTTAAAGCAGGAGATTGCTTTAGTTGTTGAAAATGGATATGAAAAGCTAATTATAAAGAACTTGTTTGACGAAACAGTAGAATCAGAAGGAACGCTTCTTACAGCTGATTTTCTTAAAAATAGAGCAAATCTTCAAATAAATGCTGAAGAAACAGAAGAAGTAACGGAAGAAAAAATTGAAGAACATACAGCGGATAGCTCTGCGGAGGTTGGTGGAAAGGAATTTTCCAATGATGAGTTAGTAAAAATGGCCTATAAAGATGCTGAGGAATTTGAGAAAGAAGCAAAAGAATCTACTACTCAAACTGAAATTGCTTACGCTATTGCAAATCAAAGAAATAGTCTGGCTACAGAAAAAGCGAAGGAAGCAGATATTATTTTATCTGAAGCACAGGTGATGGATAATGAACGAGATAAATTAAATGCGCTAAAGAATGGGAATAATTTACGTTTAGAGTCAACTGAATTAGCCAAAGAAGCGGTTATGGCTTATAATTTGGCAAATAAACTTAAAGAAAGATCGGACAATTTAACTGCTCAGTCTCAACAAGCATTTGAGGTTGCTTTGCAACTTGATAATGCAATAAGTAGTAAATCTCAAACAGAGATTGATGATGCGTACGCGAAAATTCAAGGAATATTATCAACTGAATCGAAAGGTGATATTCTTGCAGAAGCAATAGAGGATTACGATGAAAAGAAAAGAGCTTCTGAAAAACAAATTCAGAAAGCGATTAAACTTACAGAAGAAGTAACCGTGTTAGATAAAGACATTTCATCATTATTAGGGCGAGTAGAAATCACTAAAGATAAAGAAGAGAAGGCATTACTGTTAGTTGATGTTGCAGAAATGGAAGAACAGTTGGTTGTTTTGAGAACGGAAGAAAAGCAAGCTATGGATTCTGCTAAAAAATTACAGGCTGAAACTGATGCACTAGAAGAAGAAGGTGAATTAATGTCTGATGTTATTAAAGACATCAAATATGGAGACGCTGAGGAACTTGGTCGATTGTCAGTTGAAGATAAACAAAAGCTGGCAGGAGAGATTACTACTACTGAATCAGCTATCGTGACATCAGAAGCTGCCGCAATCTCTGAACAAGAAGAGATAGCAGAGTTGAAAGAGTTCGTGACTTCTGGAAAGTACGAAATGAAAGAAGGAAATGCTGTTTCTGAATCAGAGGAAGTAGAGGGTATAAAAGAAACCGAAGAGCCTTTGGTTTCGATTGAAGGTGAAACTAGTGATTCTGACTTGGATACCGAGGAGGAAACAAGTGAATTAAGTGAAGAAAAAGAGGAGCCACTTGTATCAATAGAGGAAGAAGTGACCCTTTTAGAAGAAAGTGAGTCTTCAGAAAATAATGTTGATGAAGAAACAGGAAGTGATTCGGAAAATTCAACCGAAGATTCATTTGTCAAAAAATCAGAAATTCCTAAGGAAAACTATGATTCGTTTTTCGAAACAAAAGAAACCGAACTTGCTGCAATATCTAGTGATTCAGATAAGGCTTCGGCAAAAGTTGCCCTCTATAAGAATTGGTTGGATAAAACTAATGAGTCCATTGCCGCTAAAGATGCTTTGATTGAAACTGAAACTGATGAAATCACTAGACAAGTATATGAAATGGAGCGTGAAGAATTAGAGCATCATAAAGGTGAACAAGAACAACAACTACAAGAGGCTGAAGCGAGTTTGTCAGAAACGAATGTATTAACTGAAAGTGGTAACGATTCTTTTATCAACGAAGATGATATTCCTAATGAGAACTATGATTTCTTTTTCGAAGAAAAATTAGCAAATGTTGAATTACTTGATAATGCATATAAAAAAGAGGAGGCAAAATCTGATATATATGAAAATTGGGTTGATCAGATGAGTGAAGAATTGTACGAAAAGAAAAAGGAATTAGAAACAGCTTCAAAAAGTGAAAAGAAAGATATCAAATCAAGAATATCTCTGTTAGAGAGCGAATTAGAAGATAAACGCCTAAGTAAAGCAATGGCTGATTTACAAGTTAACAAGATTTTTGATGAGCAACCCGAGTTGGCTGCTACTGATAGTGAGTCAATAGAAGAAGGCGGCACTGCGGAAGAAGAGCCATTAATATCTATTGAAGGTGAAGAAACCGTGGATGCAGCTACTGAAAGTGCAGAATCTGAATCTACAGAAAGTGAATCAATAGAAGAAATCGACACTGCGGAAGAAGAGCCATTAATATCTAT